>JAGAXP010000137.1 GCA_017940955.1 Oribacterium sp. | reverse complement strand
TGTACTGGTTCAATTTCCATAGTGGCCACCCGTCCGCGATTTGGTACAATAGTGAAGAATCACATTCAGAGCAGATATAGGTCATGACTTAATCTGCTCTTTTTATCTGCTCTGAATATGATACTTCACTTAAGAATTATAGCACATGATAAACTAAATTCACTTTTTTACATTAAACTATGGGAATTTATTTCTCCCTGAACGCAAACAAAAAAACCGGTGAACTGCTCACCGGTTTAAAAATCATACGATTTTTTGGAGTAAGACCAAAACGCCGTACCACACGCTTGACTCCTAGCCTGTTTGCTAGGTGGGAGACCCCACGAATACCACTATAGTCCTTTACCAGATGGAAGGCATTATATTATGTATTCAGATATCGGAATCCCGTATGTCGTATTTGTAGGTTCAATTTGTGCGGCCTCGCACGTTCCAGTTATTTACTTCTTAAGCGAATTATAACAGAACATATTTTTCTATTCAAGCAATGTCCAAAACTGTCATAGAAATTTTAGAAATAAAAAAATTTTTTCCATTCGCTATAAGGCCGTCATGCGTGCGTTATGCCGGCACAAAAGCACATATGACGGCCAACGCGAAACCGGGCAGGGTGCTTTTTCCCTGCACGGTTAATTACAGCAGCTGAATTTATGCACCTTCATCTGGTCATAGATAAGAAGAAGGGTTCCGTCCTTAACGCTTATCTCCGCCTCTGTTCCCACGAATTCATTGCTTATTCCGGTGGGGATGGTGTTTTGCAGTTCCACATCATTGACGATGTATTTGAAGCCCTTTTCGGTTACTCCGCGGCACCGGTCCGACAGAGCAAGTGCGGAAAAATACCCCTGCATTTCAACCGGAAATTTTTGGGTTTCGTTATGTATCGCCGTTATGATCTGGAATTCGTTGTAAATATATCCCCGGCAGCCACGGGCAGCCAGAAACCCAAGTATCTGAAGATTGGCTATGCTATGGTCGATACGCTTTCCGGTTCCGCCTATGATATGAAACTCCGAAAAGCCCTGTTCGAGGCCAAGTCTCACACAGGCCATCATATCGGGATCGTTTTTTATGGGATCTATGACCTTTGTTTCGATGCCGTCAACCTCCATCTGTTTAAGATGATGCAGATATTCGGCTTTTTCTGCGTCTTCATATATGTCAAGATCTTTAACCGGTCCGGTGGTGCCTGCTACCCCGTCAATGTGCATTGAATCAAAATCCCCCACAAGGAGATCCGGCCGGATACCTGACTTTTTTAAATTCTTATATCCTGCATCTGCGGCTATGATAAAGTCCTCTTCCGTGAGTTCTATGGGGATTCCGAAATAGTCTCCCGCACCTACAATTATGCATCGCTTCATAAATTCTGCCTTTCGTTGTTAAGGCGGAAACCCATCACCTTTATGTTGTGGGTTTCCGCCATTGTTGATTATAGGATAATGCTTACTTCTCTCTGCTTCTCATATTCCGGAAAAAATCCGTCATCAGATGTGTACAGTCATCAAGAAGGAGTTCTTTTGTTACTTCACATTGATGATTGAATCTTTCCTCATGCAGCATATCAAGGATTGAACCGCAGCAGCCGGATTTTTGACTCATTGCACCGATAACGACCCTTGGTATCCTGGCCTGGATGATAGCTCCCGCACACATGGGACAGGGCTCCAGGGTAACGTACATGGTGCAGTCTTCAAGTCTCCAGTCATCAAATGCCTTACAGGCTTTTTTGATGGCTATTATCTCCGCATGCATAAGGGAACTGTGCATTTTATTACGCTTGTTGTAGCCCCGGCCGATGATGGTTCCCGGGAGGATACCGTGAGCTTCGGCATTCTTATCTGCCTTAGTGTTGGGATCCGTACCGTCATAGACTATGATGCAGCCTATGGGAACATCTCCGCTCATGGCAGCTTTCCGGGCTTCCCTTATGGCAAGCTTCATATACTTTTCTTCCTGGGTTAAATTCATAAAAATATCCTTATTTACCCTTTGCCTGATCCTGCTTTATGAGGATACGGATGGCTTCGATGGCTGTGCGAATGGCTTTGTCGGTGTCATGCTCTATGACATTGGAAAGACCGGCCTTCTCACGTTCCTGGTTTGACATAACGAAAAGAACTGCTCCCACCCGGACTCTTAAATAGGCTCCTACGGTAAAGATGGCAGCGGATTCCATTTCTGAAGCCTTGCAGCCAAGCTTAAGCCAGGAATACCATTTGTTCAGGAGCTCGTAATTAACGGGAAGATCCTCCGGCTTGTGCTGACCATAGAAGGCATCCTTGCACTCAACAACGCCAACATGATGTTTGAAGCCCAGATTCTCTGCGGCATTTTTAAGGGCAGTGGTCACCTCAAAATCCGGAACTGCGGGCCACTCGATGGGAGCATACTCTTTTGAAGTTCCCTCCATACGTATCGCGCCGCTGGCAATGACTACATCTCCGGACTCGACATTGAGATCCATACCTCCGGCAGTTCCCACACGTAAAAATGTATCCGCGCCGCACATACAGAGCTCTTCGAGAGCTATTGAGGCAGAAGGTCCGCCGATACCCGTTGAGGTAACAGACACAGGAACCCCGTCGAGAGTTCCCGTGTAGGTAATGTATTCACGATTATCAGCTACGAATTTCGGGTTATCAAAATACTTCGCGATTTTTTCGCATCGCTTAGGGTCACCGGGAAGCAGTACATATCGTCCTATCTGCCCGGGGGCAACACCTATATGGTACATGGTTTGGTCTTCTGAGTAATTAATCATTTTAATCTCCATTCCGCCCTTAAGCTGCGGCACAAATAGTGATGGAATATAATTTTCACACTAATCTCCATTACGCCCGTTTTTTCTGACGGCACAAATAGTTAAGAGATGTATTTTTCTCATTATGCAAGCTCTAAAGCTATGAGCATCATGTTGTTAAAGGATTTTTCACGCTCATCGGCGGAAAGCTCACCGGACTTGAAAAGATGATCGGAAATGGTAAGTATGGCAAGGGCATTTTTGTGTGCTGCGGCAGCATTCATGTAAAGACCGGCAGCCTCCATTTCAATTGCAAGGCAGCCCATGTCTCTCCACTTTTCGTTTTTGCCCTTTCTCTTGTCGTAGAATATATCTGAGCTTAAGACATTTCCAACATGCACATCCACCTTCAGGTTCTCTGCGGCATCCACTGCCTTTGCGAGAAGACCGTAGGTTGCGATAGGTGCAAAGGTTCCCGGAAGCTCAAACTGTGATACATAGTTGGACTCTGCGCAGGCACCCATGGCGATGATGACATCATTGAGATTAATGTCATCCTGTAATCCTCCGGCAGATCCGATACGGATAATATTGTCTACGTCATACATGTTGTAAAGCTCGTAGCTGTAGATGCCGATGGAAGGTATGCCCATTCCGCCGCCCATAACGGAAACTCTCTTGCCCTTGTAGGTTCCGGTGAAGCCCAGCATATTTCTTACTGTATTGAAGCATACGGGATTCTCAAGATAAGTTTCTGCGATGTACTTTGCGCGAAGGGGATCTCCCGGCATAAGAACTGTTTTTGCAATGTCTCCAAGATTTGCTTTGTTGTGCGGTGTTGGCATTTTTCATTTCCTCCTAGAATTTATGTGTCAGTCAGGGCCCTGACTGACATTGATTTTATCCACCGGGGACGGTTCTCACCGGCGAGAACCGTCCCCGGTGGATTTCTGTTCATTAAAGCAGGTTTTCCGGTCCGAAGCTCTCGGGGAGCAGCTGGGCCAATGTATAGATTTTGTAGTCTTCCGTGCTCCTGGCAAGTATGATCTCGAAGGTATCAGGATTGCAGAATTCCCTCATGACCTGCCGGCAGATGCCGCAGGGTGAGGCATACTGCAAAGGTTCACCCTCAAGTCCTCCTGTGATCACGATGCGTTTGAAATCCTTTACGCCTTCACTTACAGCTTTAAAAAATGCTGTCCTTTCGGCACAGTTTGCTGCCCCGTAGCTGGAATTCTCCACGTTGCAGCCTTCGAAGATCCGGCCGTCTGAGCTTTGGAGTGCGGCCCCTACCCTGAAGTGAGAGTAAGGCGCATAGGAAAAATTACGCATATCCAGTGCTTTTTCTATAAGTGTTTTTAAGTCATTTTCTGTCATATATTTACCTTTTAATCATCAGTCTCAAGCCTGAAACCCAGAGGATATTTGCGGGGTTCCTTCTTGTTAAGTATTTCGGCACTTTCCGAGGCCGCCAGGCGGAAATCCTGCCTTGTTATGAGTCTTCCGTCATTCTGGTCGATCTCAGCCCGGAGAAGGGTTTTGGACCAGGTCATGTCGAAAAGATTTCTGACATAACGGGCGTTTGTGAACCTGCCGGATTTTGTAACCTTTTCAGGAAGCTTGTCAAAATACTTAAGGATCTCTTCACGGAGCCCATCCTCCAGACTGAACTTATTTCTGCGGACCATCCTTAGGAATATATCTCCAAGCTCCTTTCGGCTGAAGTCCTTGAACTCGATCTCACTGTACATGACACTGTCTATATCCGGAACGTCTTTACGTACCTTTTCAAGCTCCTCGTATGTCAGGGCAAGTATCACAACCAGATTCCGGTTGGCTTCCATTTCTGATATCAGGGTTTCCAGAGCCTCCTTATGAAAGTCATATTCAGGCTTGCTGTTTTCCTCATCGTCGTCATCAAAGTCTTCAGTGTCTTCATCAAGGTCGCTGACCATTTCTTTTATCTCCGGATATGGTTCATCTATAAAGAGAATTGAGTCCAGAGCATCTCTGCATATGCTGAGGGTTTTCGGAACTGTTTCTCCGGGAACCGTTCCCATGAGATCCTTCATGCTGTGCTCTATGATCTCACCCTTTTTGAGAATGCCTTTCTCCCGGAGGATGTCGCCGAGAAGTCTCGCAACAACAGTTCGTCCTGTTCCGGGATTACCCACAAACCTTATATTGAGAGGCTGCTTCGTTTCTGACATTTCCTTTATCAGGATATTTAACTGCTCACGGACCTCCTCGGTACCTATCATATCCACAAGCTCCTGCTCCGGAGTTGAAGTATCGTGGTGCTTTACTATAAGGTCGCCAATGTCTTTCCCGGTGATCTCCCTCAGTTCCTTTTCTTCAGTTTCCTTTTTGGCGGCTGAAGATTTAGAAGAGTTTTTCTTGTTATCTTTGTTATCGGGTTCCTCACCTTCATCTTCCGTGATGCTCTGCTCCAGCTTTTTCAGCACCATTTCCTTGACTATCTTTCCTATGGTGTTCATACCATAGAAACGTCCGTCCGACTTCTCTTCCGCGATGCGCTTTCTGAATATGGTCAGGGCTTCCGGGGAAATGTTGTAGCCGTAATCCTCAAGCTGGGAAACCGCTGTTTCCTCAAGAAGCTTTTGGTTTAGTGGCGGAAGTGTTACCACCTCAACTGTAAAGATATCCCCTATTACATCCGCTACCTGATTAAGGATCTTCTTCTCGACATAAGGTATCCTGAAAATATATCTGTACATATCCTTCTGCCCGTACAGGAACAGAAGGAAATCTCTGAACTCGGGATCGTCTATCTGTCCAACCCAGGCACTGATGTCTATGCAGTACATACTGGCTTCGGTCTGGACTATAAACTGCTTTGCCATGGTGGTGGGAAGACCCATGGATCTTCCGCAGGCCAGCTGTATCTCACAGCCTCCGTACTCTGACGGAAGCAGATTCTCGTCGCGCATGAAATCGAAAAACATTGAGACTCTGGCGTTAATGCCTATATCCTGCTCTGCCGAGAAAAGATAGGCTCTGTCCTCGAGGACATCGATGAACTCCTCTGTCTGAAGAGCCGGAGCGATGCGGTTCAGGCGTTCGCAAAGTGAGATGAGACTGTCACTTCCCTTAAGGTTCTTTATCCTCTGGAAAGCCGGGGCTATGTCTCCGTCTTCTTTCTTGTTTCCAAAGGAGATGGGATCCTGACCGAGCTTTTTCTCAGACTTTTTGGATTTGACATTATCCTGCTCTTTTCCTTTTTTGGAAGGCTTGCCCACGTTGCCGGCACCCTCTTCTCCCACAGTTACTATCTCTGTTTCATCAGAACCCTCGGAATCCTCCTTAAGGGAGGTATCAGGGGCTGTTCTCATGCGTTTTCGGCTTGGAACACCCTTTGTCTGTTCATGACTGACTTCTTTGCCGCCACCTTCTTCGAAACCGGTAAGCTTCTCGGCATGGGACTCTTTACCGGAAGACTTTCTTTTATGAGTGCCTCCGGTTTCGGGCTCACCCCGGCCGGATTCGTCCTCATCTTCATCCTCATCACTGATAGCGCTGATCCTATAGTTAATGATGGCTTCCTGAACATCGTAATCCATCTCAAATCTGTTCTGGAGGATCTGTCTCAGGTAGTAAACTGCTTTCTCCTCGTCAAGAACATTTTCATCATAGATAAAGGTGGTTTTTGTGACTCCAAGGTACTGCACTTCCAGAGGAAGCTGCTCGGTCATGTCCTTGGCAATGATGTGTGAAGGAACACTCATGTCTTTTTCCGAAACGGCGGCAAGCCACTGCTCGTCAATAAAAACTGTTAATGCTCTCATATAGCTCTCCTGTAAACGCATGTTTTTCGTCGTTTATCTCTGACATATTGAGATCAACCCACAGGCTTTTGTATCAGCCTATTTTTGAAAGCTGTCCTGCGATACTGCCATCGTAATTGTAATAAACGATCGTATTGTAATCAGAGAATAATAAATACGACTCCTGATCCTTTTTGTTTGATTTAAACATTGTGATGCCGGGATGAGGAATATTTTTTCCGACGTAGGTGTAGGTAATGGTATCAAGGCCATCATCGTCGGACAGAATTACATTGAGCTCGGTGTCGGAGTTTTCTGTAATGTCTATGGTATAGTATTTGGTCTTTGTCCCACTGAAAGTAATGGGTCCGGAATATAATCCGTTGTAGCTGTTTCCGTGGAGCTGGGCAGCTCTTATTTTGGCCTGGGCTACAGTATTCTGATCGCTGCTCATACGGTGCATGACATAGCCCTTCACAGTCCACCTGCCTAAAGGATCCACTGTGAGTCCATCCGGGGTGATGGTATTGATGAGGTAGCTGTCGGAGTTCAGGAAATAGTATCTTTCTGCCATTCCGTTTCCTGCGGTGTCGGCCCATAACCAGGCACCCTTTGCGTCCTCGATCTGCTGTAATGTCATTTCCGAACCATCTATGCCTCTCGCATTGGGATTCATGGGATAAGTAGGCTCGCTCATGCCGGTATTTGCGATGGTTCCATGTCCTACGACGGTGTAGGCGAGGGTTTCCGCGGGAAATGCGAGGAGCATGAAAAACGCCATCGAAAGCGCCTGCAGTTTAATTAAACGTTTAGATGTTGATGTCTTTTTATTCACTACACTTTTGGCAGTAATGTCCTTCGTATCAAACGGACTGTTAAAAGTCGAGGTTTTGAGTTTCATTGATTTTATGATGTTTGATGTATCTGGATTTTTCATAATAATATCCTTTCGTTGTCATGGACAGAAACCCACTTGCTTTAGCAGGCTGGAGGAGTCCTGTTTATATGCATCTCCTTCTGTTTTGACTGATTATCACGAACAAAATCTTATATATAATAATAGCATAGTTGAATCGAAAATTTGACGTATTTTTTCTGCATGTCCGGAATTAAAAGAAAAATTCTTTCATTGCTTTTTCTGCTGCCTCCCTCCGGAGTCACATGTAAATCCGGGGGATCTTGGGCAGACATCACTGATATGGCCTGTGTTAAGTACCGGAATAACAAGCTTGTCGTTTTTCTGAAATGGCGAAAAACCAGGGAAAACAAAAGCGGCAGAAACCACGTAATTCCGGAGGGAATGGGGCTTCTGCCGCTTTTGTTTGATTTATGAGGTTGATGGGACTTGAACCCACACGTCAGGGACACAGGAACCTAAATCCTGCGCGTCTGCCAATTCCGCCACAACCTCACGTTGGTGTATGATGCAATCACCGTTCTATCTTAGCAAATGAGGGACGGATTCGCTAGTGTTTTTTGACTTGGTTGAAATGGTACGCGGCAGTTTGACAGCCTAACCTCATATACAGTCTCGAAAGGCCAGTAATAGCTTTATTTTTGAAGTAAAATCTTCTGACAGCTCAATTTTTTTCATTAGATATTTATCCATCACTCACTCCTTGCTTCTCCGCAAAGAAACCACGTCCATCAAGTCCAGAGATCATTTTCTCGAGGTAAATGTCATCCGTTATGCTCCACTTGAAGCCGCAGCACATACACATACAGTATTTCGACTTATTAACAATCTTCTATAAGGTGTCGGTGATTTTTTAAGCTTCCCATTCAAAAAAGTTGCGGTGCCCACATTTTAACAATCTTATGGTGAAAGTCTGCTTATTGCCTGACCTGTTAGCGCCGATTATTTCTTGAGGTTAAGGGTGTGGCTATAGTTCTCCTTTAACACTCACGTCACAAGCCATCTAAGAAAACAGGAGGTCCAAATGAAAAGAAAAATATCGATGCTGCTTGGTATCGCCCTTATGGTATCCGGGTGCTCTGCCGCCAATATTCCGGAAGTGACCACAAATACCATCAGTAACACTGAGGAGTCCGAAGCTCCTGAAGCAGAGGAAACAGGCCTTAAGGATAAGGTACTTAAAAACCTTCCGACCAAATGGGATCTTACGGATCTTTATGCTGATAAGGAAGCCTTTGAAGCCGATATGAAGCGGGTTGAAGAGCTGCTTCCGGAGATTGAAGCCGAGAGAGGAACCCTTAACAGTGCAGAGGGTATCTTAAATGATATGGAAAATCCCAAGCTTATGGAAATAAACGATATCCTTCTTAGAGCAGGTATGTACTCTTCTTTTCTTGACGCTCTTGATGCGACAGACTCCTGGGCAGGAACTGTGCGCGCAAGATACAATGAGGTCTTTCAAAAGCATCTGATGGCCTATGCCTTTTATGACCCTGAGATCATGGAGCTGCCCCTTGAAAAGCGTAAGGAAATCTTTTCGGATAAACGTCTTGAGCCCTATGCATACTCGTTAAAGAGATTTACGGATCCTGAATATGTTGTACTGTCTGAGGATGTCCAGAAGGCTGTAGCACTCCTTAGCCCCGCAGTCAACAGCTATGATACTCATTCTATATTTGATAATGTTGAGCTCCGGAGGCCTTCATTTACCTACCCTGACGGTACTGATGGAACACTTACAGATGAAGAGTATACGAGGATCATGGAAAGTCCTCAGTATGATCATGAATTCCGTAAGGAGATATACGGACTCCGTAATGCCATGAGACAGCCCTATGCCCATACCTACGCTTCTCTTTTGGAAGGAGCAATAAGAGGAAACTGGGCCGGAGCCCAGATGCACGGATTTGATTCAACTCTTTCCGCAGCGTTTTATGCTTCAGACGTAGACCAGCAGGTTTACGATAAGATAATTGAATTTGCACATGATATGCTGCCAAAGGTGTATGAATATTATGAGACTAAGAAGGATCTGCTTTCCCAGGATGAGATCATGCTCTGTGATCTTAACCAGTCGGTTACGGATTATTCGCCAAAAAAGATTTCCTATGAGGATGCCGCAAATATAGGAAGAAAAGGCATTTCGGTATGGGGGGATGAATACCTTGAAGTTTTTGATAAGATAATCGAAAGTCCTCATATCGACGTATATCCTACAGAAACCAAGAGGTCAGGGGCATTTGAATCCCTGGATGGAGATGTGACCACTCCCTACGTCCTCTACAATTTTAACGAGTCTGAGTCCTATATCTCCACCTTGGTCCATGAAATGGGTCATGCTGTTTACAGTGAATTTTCTGCGGAAAATCAGAACAAATATAACAATACCCCCGGAATATTCACTCAGGAAGTAGCATCAACCGCCAATGAAATCATGTTCCATAAATATATGATCGACAATGCCAAGTCAAAGGACGAGAAGCTTTACTGGCTTGACAGTGAGATCAACCTGTTCTTAGGTACGATCATGAGACAATGT
>JAGAXP010000136.1 GCA_017940955.1 Oribacterium sp. | reverse complement strand
CTGTAAAATAAGCAGCTGAGTGAGCGTAATTTTATTTCAGGGATTGACTCTTTCCGATTTCAGAAGTATCCCGGTTCGATCAGGAGTCTGCTGCAGTTTACGGGGTATCAGATGTGGAGAATAAATATGAGAAGAGAATCTGTTGAGAACAAAACGGTTCTGGAAATGCTTGAACGGCATACGTTCATTACCCCGGATCGGACAGCAGTAATCTGTGAGCCGCAGGAAAGAATATCATATAAAGAGCTGTGGGAACTGTCCGGCTGTTTATATTCCTGGATCAAGAAAAGAGGGATCGGTGCGGAAGATATTGTCATGTTTTGCCTGCCAAGGGGAATTTCGCTGTTTGCCTGTATGATCGGAACCATGCGTGCAGGTGCAGCTTTCGTCCTTGCGGAAAGCGGCAATGAACAGAAGCGAACTGAGTTCATCAGGAATGACTGCGGCTGCAGTCTGTTTGTGGATGAAAAAGACTGGGAAGATATTATCCGCACAAAACCGCTGGAGGGGTATGAAGAGATACGTCTTCACAGTCTTTGCTATATTGCATATACCTCCGGAACAACCAGCAATCCGAAAGGTGTGCTGCATGAATACGGATCCATGGAAAATGCATGGAAGTCGGTCAGGAAGGATGGACTTCCGCTTCTTTCATCGGAAGATACATTTCTTGTAATGAGTCCAATGAACTTTGTCTCGCTTCCCATTATTTTTGCGTTCTCCTGTGCCTTCGGAAATGCTGTGGCACTTATGCCGTACACTTACGCGCAAAGCCGGACAGCATTTGATGATTATATGAAAAAAGCCGGGGTAAACTGCGGTTATGTCACGCCATCATTCCTTCGGAACCATCTTCCTTTCCGCAGCCCATGGAGGATGTGCATCATGTCCAGTGAACCGGCGGACGGACTTTTTCTTCCGGACATGAAATGCTATAACTGCTATGCTTCTACAGAATCAGGCTGTTTGCTTACCTTATTTGAACTTCCACGGGCTATGACGCCTGCACCGGTTGGGAGATCACAGTCAGATATCGAAATATATGTGCTGAACGAAGATGAGATGGAATGCAGGGCCGGGACAATAGGAGAAGTCTGTTTCAGAAATCCATATGTGCGCGGTTATCTCAATCTTCCTGAGAAAACACAGAAATTCCTGAGGGGGAGAGTGCTCCATTCAGGCGATGCAGGAGAGATCGACAGTGAGGGGAATCTGGTTCTTCACGGACGCCTTGACGAGGTGTTCAAGATCGGGGGATACCGGATCTATCCGGATGAGGTCGTAAGGGCCGTCCGTCAGGTCAGCCTGATACAGCATCTCGTGGTGCGCGGTTTCGTTTATAAGGATATCTCGTCTATCGTTGTGTTTTATACGGATGCTATAGAAATTGATGAAGTATACATGAGAGAGCAGCTGCTGAAGCTGCTGCCTGAATATATGATCCCCACTAATTATATCCGTCTCAGGGACTTCCCTCTGCTTGAAACAGGGAAGCTTGACAAATTGAGTCTGCTCCCGCCGGAGGGCAGCTGGGATGCCTTTCGGAAAACATCTGTTTCCAATCTCGTTGAAATAGGAAAGGGAAAGACGGCTTGTGTATATGATATGGGCGATGGAAAGGCCGTAAAGGTGTTCAGGCCATCCATTCCTTTTGCAATGATCCGGCAGGAACTTGTTCTGACTCAGGCTGCTGTTTCGTATGGGATCCCGGTGCCGGTTGCATATGAGATAGTACGGTCCGGGCCTGCTTATGGCATCATCATGGACAAGGTTCCCGGGGAGGAGCTGGAAAAGGTGATCAGCATGCATCCGGACGACAGGAAAAAACTGATCATCCGGTTTGCGGAAAATGTAAAACGGCTGCATCAGGTGCGGGTACAGGATGAAAGGCTTCCGGACGTAAAAGCCGTTTCTTTATTGCTTGCTGGGCAGCTTCCTTCAAAATTTTGCTCCGGGGATGATGCGCAGAAGATACATGCAGTCTTTGAGCGCCTTCCGGATATGGATACCTTTGTTCATGGTGACTGCCACTGCGGGAATGCCATGATAGCAGACGGAAAAATACAGTTTATCGATATGATGCTCAGTGGAAAGGGACATCCTGTCTTTGACCTGCTCTGTATGTATTCGCACTATGTGTTTCTCCCCTCATTTGTATCTGAGCAGGTGTGTAAATCCCGTTTTGGTATGTGCAAGGCAGAAGCAGAGCAGTTATACGATTCTTTCCTGAGAGCTTATTTCACATTGGCCGAAGATGCAGATCTCACGGAAATAAAAGAACAGATAAAGGGGATTCATTCCGCCAGGATCTGTCTGGCTCATGTCATCATGCCGGGCATCTTCCCGGATGATATCCTGCGTTCCGCCAGAGACAGAGCAATCGAGTATTCCTGTCGGAGTAGGACCTGGAATAACATACCATGGAGGGGATAAAAAAGTTGATGTCTGAACTAAAGGAGAGATTCAAAGACTCCTTCTACAGGAATTATCTGTGGTATACGGCACTGGAAACGGAACTGTTGTTTTTTGTGGTATGTGATGCGATGTTTTTGACGCAGGCCAAGCAGCTTACTATGGAGCAGGTATCGCAAATCACTTTTTTGTCGCTGGCTTTTTCCCTGCTGATACAGTATCCACTGTTCAGATTTGTCAACAGGTGTGGCAATGGGATTTCTGTACGAGTCGGGAGCCTCAGCTTTCTGCTGTCTTCCGTCTGTATCACATTTGCCACAGGTTATTATATGGTTTTGGTCGGCGGATTCCTGAAATGTATCGGGCACACCCTGAATTTTATGGGAACCGCGATCATGAAAAATCATCTGGCACATAATTACTGTGAAAACCGGTTCGTATCCTGGCAGTCGGACGCCAACAGTGCTGCATCGGTTGTTATGATGATCACATCTTTTCTCTGCGGATTCCTTTTCAGAATAAACGCTTATTATCCGATGGTCGCATGTATTATCATGTGCCTTGCCGGTGTTATCGTTTCTTTGCGGATTTCACAGGAAGAACAGCCTTTCGATAAAATTATTCCGGCAACAGACAGGAATAAATACGCTGATAGTCAGAAACAGGTTCGCCGTTCATCTGACATTCTTCTTTTTATATCATTTGCTTTATTTGCTGCCTTATCGGGTACCGGACTGTCTTATTCCAGACTTAACTTCCAGGAGCTGCTTGCGGGCCGGGAAAGCAGATACGTGGTTTCCCTGCTGAGTATTGTTTCTTCGTTAATCTATCTGGTTCGATTTTTATCTAACATCCTGATGAGAAACGCTGGTAAGAAGTTCAGAGAAAAAGGACCTGTCCTTGTTTCCCTCCTGATGATGACAGGTCTCCTGATGCAGACTGTTCCCTGGGGAGTTCCTTTCCGGCATACAGCGGCACTAATATGTATCGGATACCTGTTACAGGCGTTTGTGCGTGATCCGTATACAACACTGATAACGAATATCTCACTGGACAACAGCAACCCGGGCAAACAGCAGAGTATGCTGATCGCGATTAACGGAGCAAAAAAGGCAGGAACTCTTATGCTGGCTGCGGCATGCACTTTGATTTTGAAAAGTGATAATATTTTATATGTCATGAGCTTAATGACGGCACTATCATGTATGAATATTATTTTTGCCTTGATATGTATCAGGAGATACTAATCCAAGATTTGGGAACAGAAAAACCGATTAAGCAAACAGCCGGGCACGACCTGACTGTTTAAAAACCGGGCGTAAGTCAATCGTCCGGTGATGTAACCATAGTCCCGTTGTGCCACGGGGATGCAGTTAAACCTGCACAGTAAGGGAGCATATTATTATGACGTTAGGACCCTACGGATGAGTTACAAGCCCAGATCCTTTAGGGTCGGGGTAATTGACTAATTATAATCCAGCTGAACCAGGCTCTTTAAAACGTAACCTTTTATTCCATTATAATGAACTGCATAGAACCGATCATTTATATCGCAAATATTCATTACTAACGAGCCTGCTGGGATCTGCAGATATGCTGGTGAATCTGTGCTTGGAAGACTTCTTAAACTTGCAGATTCATTTACATTTACAATCCATCCGTACTGGCATATAGCAATCTGTGGTTCATAATAATCCAAATACGAAGATAAAATATAACCACAATAACCATTGTAATCTACATGAAGATACCCGTTTCCTACATCCCCTAAAAATGTCACGCTGTCGTATAACGGAACCTGACATATCACAGCCGAATCCATCGAAGGAAGATATCTAAGCGAAACACTCTCATTGCAAAGAACAACGTACATAGTGTCACCTGTACTAACAGAAGTGTAACCATCTGAATAATACGGCGTATAAGGGGAATACCAATCAGCAAATACAGGAGTTGCTGATAAAAGAACAAATGCAGCCAACAATGATAAAATGATTTTTTTGTTACTCATATTCATACCTCGCCTAAAATTTACTTAGCTATCCGAAAACAATATCACTGTTAATTATTATACTATCATCTTGTAGAAATCGACAGTAAACAATTCATAAAGACCGGATGAGTATTCAACGAGCTTATGCAGATGTTCAACGTGATCTATATTGTAGATAAACACAAAACGTAAAAAACCATAAAAAAATTCAAAAGCATTTCATACATACATCTTTATCAACCACATGTTTATAGCGAAACCGACAAATGGCATATGCCGTTTATTGAACACTATGTTTATTTAACATTTCGTTAAACACGGATTTTGCGAAATGATATATACTGTGTGCATTAGCGTAAACTGAAGAAGTTAACGCGACTTTCTACCTCTTTTTTATCCAAAAAGGTCTCGTTAACCTCTTCAATTGTCGTAATGTAGATTCGGTTTAACCAAAAGTCTGTAAAAAGCTGAATTTGTTGACGGATTACTTTAGAGAAATTAAAATATAAAAATAAAGCCCCAAAACAACATTGTTTCAGAGCTCGTATAATATGATACATTATTAGTCGATATTGTTTCTTAGTTCAGGATATGATAAAAATTATAGTTCGATTGGCTCAATATCTTCAAAAATCGTAAATCGACTCAACTGTTTATACAAAAAATATCCAGGCCACACCTTATAGATATGACCTGGATATTCTTAATTTGCTGCCTTGAAATTATAAATCGGCTTCATTACCTCTATCACATCCACTGAATCCTTTATCACATCAATTATGTCATCAAGAGATTTATAAGCCATCGGTGCCTCGTCAAGGGTAGCCTCACAAATAGAAGTAGTATAAATGCCTTTCATGGACTCTCTGTATTCCTCCATAGAAAGATTGTACTTAGCTTTGCTTCTGGACATTATCCTTCCGGCGCCATGCGGTGCCGAATAATTCCACTCGGGATTTCCTTTTCCTATGGCAAGAACAGAACCATCCCTCATATTAATTGGGATAAGAACTTTCTCCCCCTTATGTGCGGCAATTGCTCCTTTTCTTAATATCATCTCATCAGTATCTATGTAATTATGTATGGTATGGAATGCCTCACCGGATGATAATCCGGTCTTCTCTAAAAGGATCTCCGCCATCTTTTCACGGTTTCTCTTTGCAAAACGCTGGCAAATCTCAACATCATGGAGATAATCATCGAGATATCTGCCTGTAAGATAGCAAAGGTCTTCCGGCATTGTCATTGGCCCCTCATTGTATTTTTTATCATAAAGCTCTTTTAGTGCTGCCTGAATCTCTTTGCGTCTCCCCTGCTCTTTGTAGGTTCTTATGATCTCCTCTCTTGCTTCAAGATACTCTCCGATCCCTTTGTCGAGATCCACAGCAAGTGTCTGATATATCTCAGCCACCTGCTTGCCGAGATTCCTTGATCCGGAATGGATGACAAGATAATTTGTACCATCTGTTGCCCTGTCAATCTCAATAAAATGATTTCCTCCGCCAAGAGTCCCGAGGGATCTCTCAAGACGCTTTGAATTCTTGAGTTCCCTGTAGCATTTTAATTCCGTAAGGTCAAACCTCTCGATCCTTCCTTCCCATACATCCATTCCGGAAGGTATGGAAAAAGCTGCCATATCAAACTTCTCAAGGTCGATATCCTTTTTCCCGAGGTTAACGGTGTACATCCCACACCCAATGTCTACCCCGACCACATTTGGTACTGCTTTGTCTTTTATTGTCATTGTGGTACCGATAGTACATCCTTTACCTGAATGTACGTCAGGCATAATCCTGATTTTTGAGCCTTCGGTCATTGGAAAATCACACATTCTTTTTATCTGCTCTATTGCCTCGTCTTCTACAACCTTCGCATAGCAAAGCGCCGTATTGACTTTTCCTTTTATCTCTATTGCTTTCATATCTGTTCCTTTCACATAAAGCCGGAACTATTTATCCCGGCCTTATGAAGATTTTATGCAGCGATCCTTTCATAACGCTCTCCTGAAAGGACACTCATCATAAATCTGTAGGGTTCAAGGTTTCCGTCCTTTAACATTGAAAATATCTGCGGGTTACATCCTGATACCAGTGCTGCTCCCTGATCACTCATCTTTACGGGTTGCTGGATATTTCTGCTGTTTACATTCCAGAAAATAACCTGTGGCAGGTCATAACCCTTTTCGCGGAATCTCTTTCTTGCATTCTCAAATATGGTGTCCTCTCTGTTGTATGTACAAGAGTCAAACTCCATATCAGAAATGATGTAAAGTTTTTCCGGCATATCTTTCTTTGTCAGCCTGTTTCTCACTGCTGTTTCAAGAATAAGGTAAAATGTCTTCTCAAGATTCGTATTGCTGCATTCATTGAAGCTCATGCAGTAACGTACCTTTTCAGCGATATCTTCACCCTTTATCTCTATAAGCCTTGGTCTGTTTGAAAAGGTGATGAAATGATTATGGAATGCTCCCTTATTCCTTTCCGCAAAATATATCCCAAGTGACTGTGCCACCGCTACGGGAAGGGGATCATGACCCCAATACATGGAACCCGACCCGTCAACTACCACAAGGGCGTTGTCTGAGTCGGCATAATCCGGAAGTGCCTTCCAGGTTACGTCCATGGCATGTCTTTCATCATCCGTGAGCTTTTTATTGCTTATTACAGGTGCGATAATGTCATAAGGAGTGAGCGTTCCTGTATGCATCACTGACGGGGACTCTTCTGCCTTCTTTAAAAAATGCTGGTATCTTTCCTTATCATTTCTGAAGAAAGCCTGTCTGTATTTGAAAAGTGCCTTTGATGGCTGCTTCTCATAATCAAACGTATAATCCTTTGTTCGGAGATTATTCTCTATAATCTTTATCCTTGCCCTTAAAGCTGATAATGTCTTTCTGTATTCCTTATCGGTCATCCCGATAGCTCCCGCAAGCTTCTTCGCAATAAGCACAGTTTCTTTGTTGCTGGTATTTACTGAGGGAAGCCACTTTGCCAGGAGGGAAACATTAGCATTCTCATGATCCTCATTAAGAGCCTTAATATCTTCTTTTAAAGTCTTCTCTATAAAGCAGAATACTTCCTTTTCCGCCGGCGTACCAATCAAAGCCAGAAGATCATCAAATCTACCATATTCCGCTACGTTTTCTATATTCTTTAAAACGGAACCGGTCTCATAGTCGGCAAGATAACGGAGGATCACCTTAAAGACTCTTCTCTCACCAAGGCCTCCTCTTATATCCCTGGCAAAGAACAGTGTTTTCATGGCGAGATCCTTATCCTCGGCATATGATCTTTTAAACCTTGTAACTATATCTTCATCAGAAGCGTTTCTAAGTGCTCCAATAGCTGCAAAAAGATCGAGGCAGTCTGAATTTGTAGAAGCATATGCCGAAGCCCAATTCTCTGTATAAGTAATATTTGATTCTCTCTTTAAGAACTCTAACATTTTTCTACCTCTTTCTTCTTTAACAAAACAAGATGCCCCGGCAGTTGCCGGTTTTCAATGAGTTAAAGTCATTTTAAAATTTGCTGTTGGCATCTTAAACTGAACGAGATACCTTTCCCTTTGGGTATCATCTTTAACCGATCATAATCTTCTGTAAAAGAAACTCATCAATTGCTGTAAGTATCTCTATAAAATTGTACAAGACACGGTACGCCTTTCGGCCGGAGTGGGAGTCGAACCCACGGTCTCCGGATTAATCTTCCGGTGCTTAACCACTTAGCTATCCTGTAAATTGCTGTATGTGTCTTTTGTTTGTGATTTAATCATAATCCAATATATAGGTGATAAAAAGATGCAGATTGAAAATTATTTACAACCCCATTTTAATGTGATATATGTTGTTTATTAGATATAATATAGATATTATACAACCCCTAATAAGAGAGGTTACCATGACTGAGAAATATAAAATCTATCTTTCCGAGGATACCAGGGCAAGGCTTATATATGATGCTGAACTGTTTGAATTCCGGAAAAAGGATGGTTCAGTAAACCTTAATGCCTTTCTTAAAACACTGATAATAAACTATTTCGATCAGTACCGGCATGACAGTGAACATCTCCTCTTAAATATCATAAATGACCTTAAACGTATGACATCAATAGATGACAAGGATGCGGAGCTTATCGCCGAAAAGATCATAAGCACCTATGTAAAACCCGATGACAAACATAGCAGTAAAAACATTGCCTTAAGCCTTACTGTCAGCGGATCCTCTTATGGAATAATCAGGATCATAGAAAACAACCTGCTTAAGGATATCTCCCTTTCCCAGTATCTCAAGGACATGTTCAATTCCTATCTGTCGATTCCGAGAAGCGAAAGGGAAGCCATTATATTTAAAGACACCTATGAAGATATAAAGAAAGCACTTAAAGAACACCGTGTAATGTCATTCACCAACACAACTTCCGGAGAGGAACAGTCTTACTATGTTGAGCCCTATGTCATAGCTCCGTCAAAAGAGGAACAATGTAATTACCTTCTGTGTATGGACAGAAAAATCCAAAAACCAAGGACATTCCGGGTCTCAAGGTTAAGGAGTGTTTTTGTAACATCAGACAAGTTCGTTGTTGATGATGGAATCTTAAAAGAACTGCGGGAGAAAGCTGTAAGGAGTCCCCATTCAGTATCACCTAACATACATGCGGTTGTAAGAATGACCGAATATGGAGTTAAGAAGTTCAAAGTAGTGACAAAAAACAGACCGATTGTTACAAATATAGAAGGTGACCTGTATCATTTCGACTGGCCTGAGCTGCAGCTGGAAGAATACTTCAAGCGTTTTGGCCGGGATGCCTTGGTGCTGGAACCGGAATCATTAAAAGAACGTATTAGAAAATATTATTACTACGGATTAAGGGAATACAGTAAATAAGAGGCTGACACATTCCAGCCTCTTACTCAAACTATAGAATTCAACAGGACCTTAAACAAAGCAGAAACACATATCGTAAGAAAGATGCACCCCGCACATCCTCCACCGCCTCTTTTGGGTGAACTATGGTCATCGAACATTCCCATCATGAACATATCAAAAAACTCATCATCATTACTACTCATAATCTGGGCTCCTTTCCATGGGATTTAATTCAATGCTTT
>JAGAXP010000135.1 GCA_017940955.1 Oribacterium sp. | reverse complement strand
CTCCTGCCTACACTATTCTTCTCCGAACAGTGCAGCTATAGTATATATGATTCCTCCCACGTATATTGCGATGTCGCCGATGTTTACAATCAGAGATTTAAGGCCGTTGACTCTGATGTTCATATAGTCTGTAACCTTGCCTTTTACGATGCGGTCGAGGACATTGGACAGGGCACCTCCGATCACAATGGCCATGCCAAGCTTTCTCAACTTATATTTACCCGGATAATAATTTGTGAGGTATTGCAGACCGCCTGCAAGAAATCCTACAGCTGCCACCGAAAGTGTCTTTACCAGCTCCGGATATTTTCCCAGGTGTCCTCTGGAAAATCCGGGATTATGAGCACGCATGATCTTTACATAGCCTTTGGTATGCGGCATTTCACGTGGGAAATTGCTTTCGGGTTCGGTGTCGATTGCGCTTTTTATCATCTGGTCTACTGCGCAGATAAGGCCGGCTATGGTCAGCAGGTGAATGAATTCATTGCTTATCGTCCAGAAGAAGTGCGTCGCTTTTAAGTTCTTTAGTAATCCCATGGGGTTCCTCCCTTTACTCCGGAAAATACAAGGGACGTGTGCCGGCCCACGAGATATAAGTAGAAAATGCCATTGGAATGCGCTACGCGCAGGCATTTCCGTTTGATTTCGGCTTACGCCGAAACAGCCTCGCCGGCTGGTGGCATCAGCATTTCTTACGAAACGCTGATAAGTCTCGCAAGCCTAGGCACTCATCCCTTGTATTTTCCTCATTGGCTTTTTTAGTTAGAAAATACATTGAACGTTTCTATTATATCACTTTATTAGCCTGTCTGCGCTTTCTTCTTACGCGGTTTATGTGGCGTTCGAAGTCGCCGCTGTTCAGGAATTCGGCCAAGACGTACTGGTCGAAGGTGGGGACTGTGCAGGAATAAAAGGAAATTCTGCTTTTCAGTTCCGGGGAAAGCTCCTTTGGAAGGAGCATGTAGCCTATGCGGATTGAAGGTGAAATGGTTTTGGTGAAGGTGTTGATATAGATGACTGTACGCAGGGGCTCAAGGGAAAACAGTGTGTCCTCGGATTTTGTGGAGGTTGAGAATTCCGAAGCATAGTCGTCTTCCACTATTATGGCACCTCTGTTTTTTGCCCAGGCTATGTATTCCTGTCTTTTTCCGGCGGTTGCGGTAACTCCGCTGGGGTAACTGTCAAAGGGAGTGACATGAAGTACCTGAGCTGATGTTCTCTTCAGTTCACTTGTATGTATACCTCTTGATCCGAGCTTCAAAAGATCACAGGCGGCTCCGTTTGCCTTATAAATACTTCTGATCTTTTCATAAGAAGGATCTTCCACTCCGTAGAGTTTATCCCGTCCCAACATCTGAACGATAAGTCCATACAGATATTCTGCACCGGCTCCGACTATAACCTGGTCGCTGTCAACGTGTATCCCTCTGCTTCTTTTTATATATCGGCTAATACTTTCTCTCAGAAGCAACGATCCTTCATTGGGAGACTTCTCCAGTATCCTTTCGCCGTAGACTGAAAGGACATGTCTGACCGTTCTGGCAAATCCGGGAAAGGAAAAGGTTTCAATGCTTTCTTCGTACTTGTCTGTAGCAGCCCCCTCTTCGTTAATGCCTATGTCCATTTCCTCCCCGACAGGAAAGGAATCTTCTGAAGTGTAGGTCACAAAATACCCTCGCCTCTGGCTTGCTTCGATGTAGCCTTCATCCTGAAGCAGATCATAGGCGTGCTCTACTGTTATGACGCTGGTTCCGGTCACTTCCGCAAACACTCTCTTTGAGGGGAGCTTGTCTCCGGTCTTAAAATCACCGTTTATTATTTGCTGCCTTAGATTTGTATATATGGTTAGGTAAGCTGCTGTCTTTGATTCCATGACTGATCAAGCCTTCGTTTTATACTTTTCCCTGAAGTCCGTAGGGGTTATTCCCTTTGCTTCCCTGAAGGTTTTTGCAAAATAACTCATATCCTGAAAACCACAGTCTATCGCGATGTCTACTATCTTCTCTTCCGAAATTCTGAGAAGTTCAGCCGCTTTTCTTATCCGATAGTTCTTCAGGTACTGGATAGGAGTAGTTCCGAGCATATTATGAAAACATCTCATGGTCTCAGATTCACTGATCTCAGCATGTTCCGATAACACAGAGATATTTATATCCTCTTTGTAATGATGATCGATATAATCAAGCATCATCCTTATGCGGTCCGAATCTCTTATATCCTTAGGCGACACCGCTCTTGTCTCAGAATCACAATGTGATGATAATAGGAATATCATCTGGGACACAATGTCCCTGACCCCGGATTCTATGGCTTCATCGCATTCGAGGCAGCTTCTCCAGCACTGTTCCGCAAGACGCAGGGTCTCTTTCTGCCAGGCCTCGTCCTTATTAAGAGCAAAGCCTTTTAACGCATTGTTTGTAATGATGGGCGCGGCGTAGTTGTCATAGAACAGGCCATCATTCGGATCTCCCACAATTGTCGGCGAGAAAACAATCGAACGAATGCTGCATTCACCCGTATGATCCGGATGATGGACGCAGGTGTTCAATGTTCCGGCATTTATAAAATAGCCATGGCCTTTACTTAACGGAAACCGTTCAGCCTCCACACCGATTATTGCCTCTCCTGACATCACTATGCCTATTTCAAAAGCATTCTGCCAATGCCAGGGTATCTCTATCTGTTCAAGATTATCTTCATAACAAATAACAGGAAGACTTTCTGTGCCTTCTTTTATGGGAACTCTGCTTTTATCGTTTGTTGCAAAATTTTCTGATATTGCCATAATATTCTCCGATCACCGAAATAAAAAAGTCAGAAACTCTATTTTTTATGACAATATTATCATATCAATTTAGCGGCTATATTACAAACTAAAAGAAATGAGAAACAAATATCTCTATTCCGATACCTATAAGAATAACGCCTCCGAAAATACCTGCTTTGTTTTTGAGAAATCTTCCGGCTGTTCTGCCTATCCTGAGACCAATGATACAAATGATAAAAGTTGTTACGGCAATGATGACAGCAGTGATAAATGCTTCAAGAAGATGGTATTCTGAAATTGTGAAGCCAACCGACAGAGCATCTATGGAAGTTGCTATACCCTGCATGATAAGAGTGCTTGAAGAAAGTATCTCATCCTCACCGGTTGCTTCTGAATCCTCACCGATTTTTCCCTCCTGAATACTTTCATAGATCATTTTCCCTCCGATATAGGATAGAAGTATGAGCGCTATCCAGGGGATAAAAGCCTGGAAGGATTTAAAATATAATACAATTGTATGAACACAGATCCATCCGATCATAGGCATGAACCACTGGAAAAATGCAAAACAGCCCGCGATACGGCACATCTTTCCCGGTTTCAGATTTGGATCTTTCAAACCATTTGCCATGGATACCGAAAAAGCATCCATAGCCAGCCCTATTCCCAGAATGATTCCATTTATAATAAATCCCGGTGTTAATGTCATGATAACTCCCAAAATAATCAATTAATTTTCTTCCTTAGTTTTAGAATTATCTTACTGTTTTCGGACGTTAGTCAATAATAACCAATCGGATAGCAATAGGTTTTTCTCTCTATCAGTAACAGTTCAGCCAGGATGCCTTATTTTCGCAGTGAACAAGGCATTACATTGACCCATATTCCCGTTACCAGCATCTGAGTCATCCTGAATGTCAGGTTATAATGACTCAATTTCAGGTAATCAGGATTTGGGTCATACTGAATAGCAGGTTATAATGACTCAATTTCAGGCAATCAGGATTTGGGTCATACTGAATAGCAGGTTACATTGACTCAATTTCAGGTAATCAGGATTTAGGTCATACTGAATGGCAGGTTACATTGACTTATATTCTGAATTCTGAGTTTTAAGGTCAATCAGTGGTTCCAATAACTCCGGATGGTGGGAAAAAGAGCCGTCCCCCCAGGTCCACTGACTCAACTGTTACTTTTATCGCGAAAAAACAGCCGGGACATAAATCCCGGCTGAAATGAAATTCCTTTTATGAAAGTGTGAACTTGTTAACCTCATCGCTGAGACTCTTAGCCATTCTGGTCATTTCTTCACTGGCAGCCGCACTCTGCTCCGCAGTTGCAGCATTGGTCTGAACTACTGATGAAATCTGATCGATTCCAAGAGTGATCTGTCTGATACCGTCAGCCTGCTCACCTGATGCGATCGAAATATGATCCACAAGGTCTGTGATCTTCTGTGCACCCTTGGATACAGATGTGATGGACTCAGCAGTCTGAGCAGTTATCTCACCGCCCTTTTGTACTGCTTCGATAGTCTGTTCAATAAGAACAGCTGTATTTTGAGCAGCCTCCTGAGACTTCTTAGCCAGATTGCCTACTTCATCAGCAACAACCGCAAATCCCTTTCCTGCCTGACCGGCTCTTGCAGCCTCTATTGCTGCATTGAGAGAGAGGATATTGGTCTGAAATGCGATGTCATCGATAGTCTTTATGATCTTTGAAATCTCGTTGGATCTTTCAACGATCTCTTCCATAGCTTGAGACATCTCTTCCATCTTGGTGTTACTGATCACCATATCTTCACTTACAGAGCTTGTGAGATCCAGAGCGGCTTTTGACATATCAGCAGTATCCTTTACCTTCAGTGATATATCATTCATAGTAGCTGAAAGTTCCTGAATAGAGGAAGCCTGCTCTGTAGCACCCTGTGCCAATGCCTGAGCACCTGAAGATACCTGTTCTGCGCCTCTGTTTACATTATTTGCTGCAGCATTGATTTCTCCTAATGTGGAATTCAAGTGGGATATCAGATTATCCGTATTGGTTTTGATCTTTGCAAACTGGCCTGTATACTGCTTTGTAAGCTGTACCCTGAGATTACCGTCAGATAACTCGGAAAGCGCACTTGCAATCTCATCGATATAACCCTGATAATTCCGGATCTGTTCTATGGTCTTGCCAAAGGAGTCAGCAAGCAAGCCTATTTCATTCCTGGATTTTATATCAAGTCTTACATCCAGATCACCATCAGCAATTCTTTCAGCAACAGCTGTAACCTTCTGAAGAGGTCCTACTACCTGACCGCCTATGACCATAGCAGCAACGAAAAGAATCACAAACCATATGATGATAAATATGATCATATTTCTTATTATACCTGTTATAGCTTCGTTTGCCTTCTGCATGTAAATTGCACTTGCTTCATCGAGATCATCGATCCACACACCGGTTCCGAGCACCCACTGGTAAGGTTCATAGGCACAGGTATAATTTTTCTTTGGTAATGGCTCTGTCTCATTAGGCTTCGCAAACATCAGATCTGTAAATCCGCCACCCTCTTTTTTTCCGTTGGCGATCATTTCCTGAATGAAATAGGTTCCGTTTGGATCCACAGAATCCCATCTGGACTTACCTTCCGTATCTCTTCCCAACAGGACAACATTTACACCCTCATAGGTATCTACCCAGAAATACCCATTTCCGTTATCATACCTCATTTCACGTACCAGATCCGCCGCAAATTTCTTTGCTTCACTTTCCGTGAATTCTCCTGCAAGCTGTCTTTCATGAATCTGATCAATGACACTTACAGCAATTTCAGTTTCCTGCTTCAGTTTCTCCATTACATCGGTTTCAAGGCGGCTCCTATAGGCTGCAGCCTGATCGTTGTTATTTCTAATGGTTCCTATTATTGAGAATACAGCAATTCCCAAAGCCGTCAGAAAGCACGAAACAAAGAGTGCCATAACTACTACAAACTTCAAACTGTGAATACCGAGATTCTTTCCTTTTGTGTCCATGATCAATTCCTTTCAAAATCATTATTCGGTCTGAGAATCACTTATTGATACCCTGCCAAGCAGGGATTTCAAACCCGTTATATTTACTTCGTCGACACTATATGAAGAAAAATAACAATATTTGAAAATAATTGTTAAATTTCGCCTTATCATGGCAAAAAGGGATACTTTCATTTAAGGAAGTACTTCCTTAATGCATCACATAATTTTTCACCGGGGATGTGGCGAGAAACATCCCCGGTGGAAATCGTCCTCAGTGGAAATCGTCCTCAGTGAAAACCATCCTCGGTGGAAAACGTTCCCGGTGGAAAATTTCCTCCGTGGAAACCGCCCCCGGTGGCATCAAGAATCAAAAACAGACGATTCAGCATCTTTCCTCTGTTCGAAGAAAATGTACTGAATCGTCCACTCATTTATTTTTGGATTTAATTATTGTCCGCTGTATCTGTATCAGCTTCTGCCGTTAAGGAAATCATCGATACCCTTTGCAGCTGCTTTTCCTGCGCCCATTGCGAGAATAACTGTTGCTGCACCGGTAACTGCATCACCGCCGGCAAATACAGCCTTCTTGGAAGTCTCACCGTTCTCTTCCTTAGCTATGATACAGCCATGCTTGTTTGTATCAAGACCCTCTGTTGTCTGCTTGATAAGAGGGTTAGGTGATGTTCCGAGAGACATGATAACCATATCACACTCAAGATCATATACATCACCGGGGATAGCTTCAGGTCTTCTACGTCCTGATGCATCAGGCTCTCCAAGCTGCATTCTCTGGATCTTTACGCCCTTAACCCAGTCATTCTCATCAGCATAGATCTCAACCGGATTCTGGAGAAGATCAAAGATGATTCCCTCTTCCTTAGCGTGATGAACCTCTTCAACTCTTGCAGGAAGCTCTACTTCTGAACGTCTGTAAACTACATGACCTCAGCTCCGAGACGAAGTGCTGTTCTTGCAGCGTCCATTGCTACGTTTCCGCCGCCTACAACTACAACCTTCTTGCCAACCTTGATAGGTGTGTCTGCTTCCTTAAGGAAAGCCTTCATAAGGTTGTTACGTGTAAGGAACTCGTTTGCTGAATAAACTCCGTTTGCAGTCTCACCGGGAATGTTCATGAACTTAGGAAGTCCTGCACCTGATCCGATGAATACTGCATCGAAGCCTTCCTCATTAAGAAGTTCATCGATTGTGAGAGAACGTCCAACGATAACATTGGTATCGATCTTAACACCGAGCTTCTTAACGTTCTCGATCTCAGGACGAACTACGCGATCCTTTGGAAGACGGAACTCAGGGATACCGTAAACCAGAACGCCGCCCGCCTGGTGGAATGCTTCGAAAATAGTAACATCATATCCAAGCTTAGCAAGGTCTCCCGCACAGATAGCAGCCAGATACAGGGCTTTGTAGTAGAGCATCGACGACATGTCGCAATAGCAGCCGATGGTGGTCTGACGGTGCTGCCAGATATCGAGGGCAAAGT
>JAGAXP010000134.1 GCA_017940955.1 Oribacterium sp. | reverse complement strand
GTATTCAGTTGCATAGATGTAGAAGGTATCAACATCCTTGGAGATTTCCGGAAGCTTGCACCAGCATTCTTTCTTGGAATAGTCGGGTGCCACACCTACAGTTTCTGATGACAGGTTGTTGCTCATTTCTTCTCCTTTCTAAAAATGAAATCTCTTTTTCTTAAAATATATTTTTAGGTTATGAATATGTTGTTTTTTTCTGATTTGTCGCCGTAAAGCCCCTTTGCTTTAGCCATGGGGATATAAGGCGACTATTGGAGTGTCAAAGATACTTCCTAATACGACACTAACCAGAATGTATAGCGGGCTATTAGCTTTTAATGGTTAGCCTTATATGACTCTATACGCTTTGCTACGTTTTCTTTGATGTTGTTGTAATAGAGTGCGTAATCGCCGTTATGGTAGCTTTGGGGACCAAAGGCGTCACCTCCAATAGGCTCGAAATGTGCGTTCGTTAGGATAGAGCCGCGACTAAGAACCAACTTTGCATCCGCTCCAACGTCTTTAATCTCATATTCAACGGTTTTTTCATTTAGAATGCGTGAGCCAAGGTTTTTGCTTGCAGGTGCATATGTCTCGTCGAGTTTCCAGTTAAGGGGATTGATGCTGATCGCATTTGGAAGAATCACAACATTGTTGACATTCTGTTCTACATTCTTTGGTCCCTCTGTATTCCAGCTAATGATGACGCCCGTGTCACACTCACCGTTAGTGAACTTCAGGTGGGGGTTCTCCTCGAGATAGTCCTTTGTGATAGAGAAACCTATGACGTATGCTGCGATCATACGCTCGTAATAATCAGTATGTTTTTTAAAGTAATCCTTCAGCACAAGACTTACGATTCCCGACCCCTGGCTGTGACCTGCAATGATGAACGGACGTCCGTTGTTGTAATTCTCGAAGTAGTAGTCAAGTGCGGCGGTGACATCGGCATAGGGTATTGTGGAAAATGCTGTGCGCGGGTCGCCGGATTTCTCTGCTTCTTTTGCTGCGTATGTCATACCTGCCTGGCGGTAGTACGGCATAAACACATTAGTGGAGTCCTCGAATACGTTAGCCAATATTGGATAATTTGCTTTCACGCCTTCCAGCATCTCGGCGTTGTCGAGGGTCGCAAAATCGGGATCTCCATCATTTTCAGCCATATACTCCGTTGGGTAGACAAAAAACGTGTCAACATCCTTTGTGATTTCCGGAATCTTGTACCAGCTGGACTTCTGAGAATAATCAATTGAAATCATTTTTTCCTCCAAAAAAATCCTTAATAATGCAATATAGTTATTTACATGTGACTCGTCAGTTTACTTTCTTTCCGCCCAAATACACAGTCTTTTGCTTGTTTAAGCTAAATCCCTCGTGCTCTGCTTATACGATATCTTATTTTTGAAATGCTGAAGGTTTCCGGTAAATCATTAGAGCATATAGTATTTGGTCAGGAAATAAGTCCTGTCCCAATCAACTATCTTAACCTCGGATTCCTTTGCCGGATGGATGTCGTACTCATCGAGAACCATCACCTGCTTGTTCGTGAGGTCATAGAGTGGCCACTCCTTCGCCTTTCCGTCAGGAGATATATCTGCACTAAGGGACGGATTGCCGGTCTTTGCGAACTGAACCCACATCCTGCGTACGGTTTTTGAAAATACTGCGTCAAATGTTCTTCCCGCGTCTTCGGACATTTCAGGATGATTGAAAACTATCGGAAGCTCTATTGCATGTCCACATTTCATGATTGGATCGGCAGCCTCCGGGGTGAAGTAATAAGTGTACACCTTTCCCCCTGCTTTAGCCTGACATTCTGACAGCCTTATCGTCGGAGCGATAAACCAAACCTGGCTTAGCAGGCGGCTGCTCGGCTGGTAACTGTCTCCTTTTACATCTTTGCAGAAGCTTTCAACCAGAATCTTCTCTTCATCCGGTATAATGGAAAACAGTCTGGCCATACGTCCTTCAGCCCATGCATTCCAATACTCAACTCCGAAGCTTTTTACAAAAAAGTCCATTTCGTCCTTGTTGCACCCCACAAGAAACTCTATATCTTTTGCTGCACCATTTTCATAAACATCAAAGGTTTCATCAGGCAGGTATTTTCCGTCTCTTTCCGGAACCTGGCGCATAAATAGCTTAGAGGAAGCAGCTTCCAGAAGCTTTTCGCCTTCGACCCTCAGGAGATCGGCAACAGTTTTGCAACCGAGCGCTTCCATCAGTTCATTCGTACATTCGATGCCTTCCTCTGGTGATCTTGTCAGGTTGACGGAGCCGCTCTCAGCAATGACCCGGTGAAAAAATTTATGGGAGCCTTCGACAAGAGGAAGAAGAGTACAGCTTGAGGCACCTGCTGATTCACCAAAGATGGTCATATTGTCCGGATCGCCGCCAAAGCCCTCAATGTTTTCATGAATCCATTTGAGCGCCATTTTCTGATCAAGAAGTCCCAGATTCTGCGAATCCGTATAATCCTTGCCATCCGGCAGGTGGGAAAGATGGAGGAAGCCAAAGACGCCAAGCCTGTATGCTATGGTGACAACGATGACATCTGGATTCTCTTTTACCAGATTGTGGCAGTCAAACATCGGATCCACCGTTCCCCCTGCTTCAAAAGCACCACCGTGGATCCATACCATGACCGGTTTTTTTTCGGCAGTTGCATCATCTGATTTCCATATGTTCAGATACAGGCAGTCTTCACTCAGATCATAAAAGGAGCCTGTTTCCAATGCCGCATTTCCGAAGGCGCTTTTCGCATTATAATACGCCTCATATACGCCATCATCCGGGACAGGATCCACCGGAGCTTTCCATCGCAGATCACCGACAGGCTGCTTTCCGACAAAGGGAATACCCCTATATATGATGATATTCTCTGTCCTTCTGCCAACGAAGGTCCCGTTTTTGCACCTGACCGCAAGTGACTTGTCGAAATCTTCGTCTGCGATCCTTTTATTCTCGCCTCCGTACATAGACCTCAGCAGCTCTTTCACTTCCATTGTTTCAGTCATTTACCTATCCTCCTTCATTGTTGATCTATCTTACACTTTTCGTCCATGGTGATGATGTTGCCGAGAATGAGTGCCATTTCATTCATAAAATCAACCATCTTTAAAGATTTGTTGTTTTTTCTGATTTTTCTTAATAAGTCGGCTACAATAGATGTAACTTGACACACAGAAATATTATATTGGAAATAACGTTAAAAAACCGTAAAAAATCAATTTACGAAAATATATTTTAATCGAAATCATTTTTTATCAAGCTTATATTTCCAAATTTTAGGAGGATTATAGTTGGATATTCAGACTTCTTTATCCGATAGGAAATTCGGAACTTTTCAGAAGATTTGTTTTGGAATCATGTCTTTCCTGACCCTGTTTTGTATCCTGATGTCGGTAATACATAATGTTTTTCGCGACAGCTATATATTGCTTATCAATAGTATATGCATTATTAGTCTTGTATTTATGACAGTGTTAACCGGATTTTTGGCATCAAAAAAAGAAGAAACTACATTACCCAGGCGGTATTTCATGCTGTTTCTTCTTAATCTTTATGCCGGAGCCTTTTTCCTGACACTTGTGTCCTGTTTATATCAAATCCCAAAATATGCTCAAATCATCAGAATACTATATACCCTGTGTTACTTTTTTGTAATGCTGGTCTTTTGGACTCTGTGGCTTTATCAGAAACAATTTATCAGAGAATCTGTTGTGACTCATGCCGTTACTGTTTTGATAGCTTCAGTAGTTATCATTTACACATTTATACTCGTCATTAATCTGTTTAAGCCTGTTATTTTCAGCATAACGGATCAGGGCGGTTATTCGTATATGATTAAGGATTATTTCAGTGTTGCTGCATCATGTTTCTGCCTCTTGCTTTTATGTGTAGCCACCTTTACATCCAATCTCAGCAGAAACCGGAAATTCTCATTTTTTTGCTGTGTTTTTTTCCCCTGTCTTTTTTCAACAATTGCCATAAATCATGAACTTTTTAAGTTGGGGATTTATATCTTGGGGTTAGTCAGCTTTACAGTAATACTGCCGCTGTATCTTATTTTCTTTAATGCCCATGATGAGCTTGAAAATGACATTCTGCGACATGAAAAAGAACAGACTCAGCTTAGGGTTTCTGCCATGATGTCTCAGATGCAGCCACATTTTTTGTATAATTCCCTTGCTGTTATAGAGGCCCTTTGTGAAGAGGATCCAAAGCTTGCCGCTGAGGCCACCAATGCCTTCTCTAAGTATCTCAGGGAAAATATGAATTTTGCAGATAAGAGTAAACCTATCTCGTTCTCAGAAGAACTGAATCACATAAAGACCTATGTCTGGCTCGAGGAACTGCGATTCCCAAACAAATTAAGGGTAGAATACGATATAGAATGTGATGCCTTTCCTGTTCCTGCACTGTCGGTACAGCCCATGGTTGAAAACGCAATTAAGCATGGTATCTGTAAGACCAAATCCGGCGGAACGGTAAGGATTCGCTCTTCTGAAACAGATGCATTTTACTGTATCTCAGTTTCAGATGATGGAGCCGGGTTTGATGTACAAAAAACCATCGACGACACAAAGCTTCACCTGGGCATAAATAATACCCGGTCCCGCCTCCATGACATGGTAGGAGGCAGCCTGGATATAGAAAGTGTTCCCGGAAAAGGAACCGAGGTGACGATAAAGATTCCGAAGAATTGATGGCACCAGGAGACAGAGTTACTGTTTCATGGATTTGTAGCTTTGTCCCTATAACGCATTCAGTCAGAAATATTATTAGCCCGAGCCTGCAATGATTGTTCGCTGGCTCGGGCTTGTTTTATTCTGACATATGTTTTCTAAGTTTCAAATCGTAAGCGTGTCGCTTCGGCCCAAGGGTACTGTTGCATATATGCACCTTTATATCGATTTAGAGCCATAGGTTTTCCGTCAAGATAATCAAAATAATCGCATCTGACCTTTGATTTGTTTATTCCAAGGTTTCCCCAGCCCTTTATCAGAATGTCTTCTTCTCCGATATCCGAGAGAACTTTGATAAGGTCTTTTTTTACAACCCTGATATAAGAGTCGGCACTGCCGCGGAAAATGCTGTCGCATATATCTGAGGAGGAACAAACTGCCCCTGCCTTATCAATAAGATAAGCCAGAAGTTCTTTAGAACGTTTTGTAAATGAAATGATGGGTTCACCATCATAGAACACCTCAAATTCACCAAAGCAGCGGATATACAGCCCCTGCCCAGTGATCTTGCTAAGGTTGGTCTGACGGAGCAGAGACAGAGCGTGTTCAATCTTCTCTTTCGTGATGGGTTTCATGAGATAATCGCTGGCTCCTAGTTCAAATGCCTGGGTGGCATAGTCACTGTAACCCGTGCAGAAAACAATGTCACAGCAGGGATGAACAGCTTTGATGCGTTTAGCCAGGTCAACACCGTTCATTTCACCGATAGCAATGTCGAGGAATGCGATATCAGCTTCTGTCTCAGGTAAGATATCAAGCACATCGTCAGTATTATCAAAAGCCAGAATTTCAGCTTCAGGCAGAGCATCATGTATGCGATTAGTCAAATGTTTTAACAGGATGACCTCATCCTCTACTGCAAGTACCTTCATTTTTGCATTTCCTTTCCCACTTAATGCATCTGATTTTTAAAATTGCATATCTGGATTCGTCTTTTTACAGATACATTTTAATCCGACAATGGTGTTGGTGTAGGATTAATCACACCATCTATTGTAAATATTTTTTTCATAAGCCTCTCCTAATCGTATAGAATGATTTTATCACTGATCAACCACATAATAAAAGAGGGGCGTCCGAATCGACAGCGGTTCATTCAATGATAGGCTCGAGTTCTGTGTACAGTTGTCTATATTCCTGCTGACGGGCTAATTTATTTATATCTCAATGAAACGCGTCCACATTCCACCCAAGATACAGAGGGATGCTGAAGGTCTTTGTGTTTTCACACATGCCTTCTGCGATTTTTTTCTGTGAAAGCTTAAAGCCACGCATGACGCCATATTTTTTGCAGAACTGTTTGTAGCTTTTTGCCTGTGTATTGTCTGCCGCTTTTACTTCAACAGGAATTATCTCTCCTTCTTCCTCGTAAATAAAGTCTATCTCTGCCGTATTGCCCGATCTCCAGAAATACAGCTCCTTTCCAGATGATTTAAGCTCGTTCAGTACGTAATTTTCTGTGAAAGCACCTTTATATCTGACAAACAGTTCCGTTTCTTCAAGGATGGTTTTGGCTGCCACACCGGATTTGGCCCGCAGTAGCCCCACGTCTGACATATATACCTTAAAATATGTCCTGTCAGCGAATCCTGAAATGGGACTTTCCGGCTTTTCGACTAGATGCACTTGCGTGATCAGTCCGGCATCAGAAAGCCACTGGAGGGCATCTTCCAATTCGGCGGATCTTTTTCCTTCCTTAACATGGGAGAACACAAACTTGTTATTCTCTTTTGCCAACTGGACGGGGACGGAATCCCATATCCATCTTATTTTAGGGACCTCATTTATTGGTGCGTGTTTTGAGAAATCATCGGCATAGTCACTGAGTATTTCCTGCTGGACCTCTTCCACTTCCTTTATGTCATGAGTTGCTACCCATGTCTTTACTGCTTCGGGCATTCCGCCCACTATGTAGTATTCCTTAAGAAGCTTAGTCATCGGTACAGAATATAATTCAGGGATAATCCTATCTGTAGGCCAGTTCTCAAAAACTTCTATGAGATCACGCCGGTCATTTGCTATGACAAATTCCTTAAAACTCATAGGATAAAGCTGTATCCGGTTTACCTTTCCGACGGGAAAGGATATATTCTCACTTTTTATTGCAACACCCAGCAACGAACCTGCACATATCAGATGAAGCCCCCTCATGTTCTCACAGAAATATTTTAGAGAAGTGATTGCTCTGGGGCATTCCTGTATCTCATCGAAGAATAGGAGTGTTTTCCCCTCAGTGACTTTTGTCTGATACTTGCGCTCAAGTTCGGTGAGTATCCTATCAACATCAAAATCATAATCAAAAATTGCAGAAATACCGGACTCTTTTTCAAAGTTTACATATATGTAATTTTCAAAAGATTCCCTGGCAAATTTATCAACTATATATGTCTTTCCGCACTGCCTTACTCCTGTGAGCAGCAAAGGCTTCCTGCGGCTTTTATCCTTCCATTTTTTCAGGTCATTGATAATTTCTCTATACATGGGACCTCCAAAAGTCATATCTCTTTTGTAGTTATTATACCAAAAGTCCTATGACAAATGCAATTATACTTGCAAAAGTCATAGGACTTTCTGTGAAAGATGATTATGCTTTTTAAAACCTCTGTCACAATATGCTAACAAGACTTTTTACCGCAACAAAGAGCCAGCTAATCAGACCTATTGGTCAAGAGTAGCCGGCTTTCCTGATAATTGAGATGTTAATTTGTGTATGCTCAAGAACTAAAATGCCTTGAAATTGCTGACTTTTTTGCCTATACGTGAGATAATTGATGCAAGGAATTACATCATAGTTTCTCAAAAACCTTGCACTTTTCGCGGAGAATCCCATGTATAAGAAAAATCAAAATCATCAGTTTAGTCTCGGAGATTTCAATCAGCCAATGGGTCTAAAACTTGATCCAGAGAATAAATGGATAAAAAAAGCTGCTATGATTCCCTGGGATGAAATAGAAGCTGTGTATGCAGATCTGTTTCCTTCTGATTGTGGAATGCCTGCAAAACCACTACGTATGGCACTGGGGGCTCTCCTGATTCAAAAAAAGTTTGGCTTTTCTGACAGAGAACTCGTCGAGCAGATCCAAGAGAATCCGTATTACCAGTATTTTATTGGATTGCCTGGATTTCAATTGGACAAACCATTTGCACCATCTTTGATGGTGGAATTTCGCAAAAGGATCACTGATGAAAAGCTCGCAGAGATCAATGAATTAATCATCGATTACAACAAAAATGATGAAGACGAAAATGATCATAGCGATGATTCATCAAGTGGTGATTCTGAAAATAAAGGCACGCTGATAATTGATGCAACATGTGCTCCGCAGAACATTGCATTTCCTCAGGACATAAACTTGTTAAATGAAGCAAGAGAAAACCTTGAAGCAATTATTTCATCTGTCTGTTACGAGTACAACCTTTTAAAACCTCGCATGTACAAAAATAATGCGAGAAAAGATTACCTAGCCCTGGTTAAATGTAAAAAACGATCTTCCAAGAAAATACGTAAGGCAATCAAGAAACAACTCCAATACATCAGGCGTGACAGGAATTACATTGGCTGGTTCATGAGTTATGGCTACTATCCTGACAAGCACCAGATGGAAAGAATAGCGGTCATTGATAAAGTGTATGAACAGCAGGAATACATGTATAAAAACAATGTTCACACTGTTCAGGACCGGATTGTAAGCATATCCCAGCC
>JAGAXP010000133.1 GCA_017940955.1 Oribacterium sp. | reverse complement strand
GGTATATAAGGAGTATTCGGCATTCCTTGATGCTGCGGGGCTGCCATATAACAATAACCAGAACGGATTCCATGTATGTCTCGAAATGGAGCATATAAGACACAGCTTCACGCAAGTATGCCGTGTGCGTAATGGAGAGATCCTGCTCACGGACTATTGCGGGAATTGCTATACAGGCGTTCGCAAGGCAAATCGTGTAGCAAAGGCGATAAGGGAGAAGTTCCCAAAACATGAGATAAGCGTGGAGTATTATGGAGCTTCGTATGAGATAGAGGTATATTACAGGATTCAATATACGACCGTTGAGGCATTGCATGAAGCGGTGCTGAGTGTGGCAGAGGTTGCCGATGAAGGCGCCAGGATAGGTTACGAAATGCTTGGCGACGAGGAGTTTGAAAGATAGTATTTGCGGAGGAAAATGCGGCTATGGTGGATAACATCGAGGTAAATACTCAAAACAGCATAAGGATTGAGTCGAGAGTGGGGACGATCTATGTTGATCCGCTTGAGATCGGGAATGATGCTCATGATGCGGATTATATCCTTATCACCCATGACCACTATGATCATTTTTCGCCGGAGGATATAAGAAAGGTTGCAAAAGCGGACAGTATTCTGGTTGTGCCGGAGAAGATGGCGGACAAGGCGCAGGAAGTAGCCGGGGATATTGGAAAAATTGAGACCGTGAAGCTCGGAGTTTATCGAGAGCTTAACGGATTGGAGTTTGAAACAGTTCCTGCATATAACCTGCTGAAGCCTTTTCATCCAAAGTCGGCAGAGTGGGTTGGCTATGTACTTCGCATAGATGGTAAGCGTATTTATATTGCCGGCGACACGGATGCCACGAAAGAAGCCAAGGCGGTGAAGTGCGAAGTGGCACTTGTACCTATCGGCGGCACATACACTATGGATGCAAAGAAAGCATCAGAGCTTGTGAATGCCATCCGTCCGAATGTAGCTATTCCTGTGCATTACGGAAGCATTGTCGGCAAGCCTGCGGATGGAGATGTTTTTGCGGAGAATGTAAAGGATCCTATTAAGGTGGAATTCAAGATACAGTTTTAGCACGAGAGGAGCAAGGTATATGACATCAGAAGAGAAGGTGTTTAAGATTCTTATGGCGGAGACGGATGACGATATCTATGCCGCCATTGACAAGCTGACTGATAAACAGAAAGATATCGTTATATTCAGCCTTGTTAAGACACTTAAAGATGCTCAGGCTGGGAAGGGGTTATTCGCACCGGTAAGCTAAAAAATACCCCCAAAATGGTGGGGATAAGCAAGAAATAAAAGTGATATTATTATAGGTTAATATCCCCAGGATAATACATAGGAAGGGAGTGCTTTGATGAGGAAAAAACTCGAAAAGACGGGAAAAATGAAGTCTGCCAAGCAATTAGGGCAAATACTTCGACTTAATGCAAGGGAAGTAAATGTATTGCTCAAAAACAAAGGTTTTTTGGATGGAGAGCCTGGGAACTATCGTTTAACAAAAAAAGGTGAGGAATACGCAGAAACACGATATAAGGATAACGGATATGGTGGCTATGCGGCTCGCGCTTGGGAATTCCTAATGTGGGATGAATGTGTCATCTACGAGATTTCAGATGCAAGATTCCCGGGGATAGACTGGTATTGCGATGGTTGTCATGCTTTTTTGAATATACAAAAGGGATTTGATGATCACAAGAAAAGCTGGAAATGTACGGAATGCGGCTTTAAAAATGTAATCTCATCCGAAAATATAAGATGGGAATGAGGTGGCTAAGTGAGGATGACTTTTATGAAAAAAAGAGTGTTGCTTGTGGCAGGTATAGTGCCAATGATGATTGCGCTTTCCGGGTGCTCTTCGGTGAAAGAATATCTGGGAGGTAAAATGCTGCAAAGATCTGGAGTCCTTGAGGATTCCAATTATGTTGAATATGAGCAGTATTTGACGGATGGACTCTTGGATCCGAATGGTTATTATGTTGATGAATCTGATGAAACAGGGGATAGTAGCAGTTCGGATGTTAGAGTCACGTTTGCTGAGAATAATAATCTGAAAGTACAGTATTATTCTGATTCGCTGCTACGGAACACCACAGATAAATCAAACTGTAGTGTAAAAAAGGGGGATTCAATTTATGCGACGGTAAACATCTCCGATAGCATTTTCAGCAGTATGTATGAGTTCTCGGATTTTCGTATTTATGAGTATGACGAGAACGGCGAAAAGAAGGAATCAACACTTGCTATGGACAAGAGCGGTGATGCTTATGTATTACAGATTCCCGTCAACTTGGAGACAAACAGTCTTTCTATCGAGCCGATAGGTGTTTACAAGGAAAGAACCATCAAACTTGATGATTATTATACAGATGATAATGAGCAGTCTCAGCCTTTGTCAGGGACTTGGGTGATAAATGACAAATCATATACGGAAGATAGTGTTAATATCAGCCCGGTAACTTCTTACATCATCAGCTATGAGTATAACAGTGATGAGTATTTCTATCTTTCATCGGATCCGGAGTGCTATTACAGCAATAATTTCGATGGAATAGTGATTTTTAAACAAAGAGAACCTGATGATGAGACCGTTGACTACTCGGTTGAACTTCACAAATACATATCTGTCACCCTAGTATCGGATATGGATAGGTCAATAAAGGTTAATGGCGAGGATCAGGGGACAATAGAAGCAAATTCGGAGCTGCCGATTCATAAGCTTAAGTATGGTGACACAGTTACCATAGAAACAAATAAGGAGTGGAGCGGTCTTGAGAGAAATCGCGAACTTATCTTAACGCAGACGGAACCACTTTCCGGCGGCAATTATCGCTATACATTCATTGTCCCGGAAAAGGACGGTGAATTCACTTTTAATCCGAATGATTACTCATATGATTATGGAAAGATTAGATTCAAGTGCTTTGGTCAGACGGTCTATACCACGCAGGTTTTGGCAAGAGGAAGTAAGATATATTACGAACAGGAGTCGGCATTAACCGGCTATTGGCTGGCAGGAAAAGATTCAGAACATTATATTGTTGTTGGTGATGAAGAGTCTACAAAAGCAGCACTGAATAATATTCACTTCACTCCTAAAGTAGATGTTTCAGTAGAGTTACCACAGCCGGAATCCGGAGGAGCTGTCGAATATTGGCTGAATGGAAGCCGTGTATATGGTAAGAGCTGCTCGACATACAGCGGAGCTGTCATTACGATGAAGCTTAAACCGTGGGAAGGTTGGATTCCGGAATATGTTGGTGAGATTACATATAACGTTGGAGACAGCAAGTCCCAGACAGCGAATGCAAATGGAACATCAATTGATCAGGTATTTGCTGAGGATGAAGGGCATCAGCCTGCTTTGAGTGTGACGTTGGAAAAAACTGTAGGCAGTTCAATGGAATTCACACTTGACGCTTCCGGATACAAGATGGATGTCGAAAGCTATGCCGGTGGTTGGAAAGTTACCGATATTTTTGATAAAAACTCGAAGAACTATAACATAATGGATAACTCGCAGATTATTGTAGAGGATAAAAAGATTGGAACCGATAAGCCAATCCTGTTTACGATGTCAAATCGAGCTATTCAATCCGGTACAGCTGTAAGGATGGTAATCACATTTACAGATAGCAATAACAAAAAGACATCAGAGACCCGGTATATAGATGATTTGAGTAATACGTTGGATCCTATCGACATTTATGATTCCAGTTCAATGGGAACATCGACGGTGTGGTACAAAGCTGTTGATGTAACGATAGGAGTTGTTGATATCAATAAGTATTCGGCACCTACGGCAAGTACGAATACAAGGCTTACAGTGAAGAATGCCGATACTAATGAGACACTTACGAACGGATATCTTATAGAAAACTCGCAGAAGGTTGTAGTAACGATAACACCGGTAGATGGTTACTATGTAACCGGGAAAAAGGTATCAAACGATGTGTACTCGGATACGATGAAGTATTCAGATTATATAAAGAACATTGATGGAATAATATCGAATCATCCGGCGAGTAAGTACTATGTGATAACACTTGATAAATCGGACACTTTTGCGACATATGTTTATAAATTGGATGGCAAGGAGGTTTCCGGAACAATTAATGCTAAGGATGGGCAGAAACTGGAGCTCACCTATGAGATTACGGATGGTCAGCACAAGCTAAAACAGGCAGCAGGCGGATTTATAGGAATAGGTGCATCGTACACCAAGGCAAGTAAAACAATAAAGATTTCTTCGGATTTGGATGGTACGACTGTAACGAAGCTTACCTTTGGAATTGAAACGGAATGAGGAGGTCTGTAATGGGAAAAATACTGAAGAAAATACCAAAAAACTCAATTCCCGCTGTTCTATGTGTGCTTATAGGAATTGCAATGATATATACGATTAATCTTCGCATGAACGCCACTTCATTGGGAGGCGGCATTGGAGCCGGAACGGGAACCCTTGTTGGAAAGGCCATTGGATCATTGGAGGGCATGACAAAGGGACGAGTTGAGGGAACTGAAGCCGGAAAACAAACCGGACTTAGTGCGGAAGACACAGAAGCAACAATAGCTAATCAAATACAACAGATGGAGAATCTCGAAGTGCTGGTTGCAAGTGTGAAGCTAAGCAATTTTCATACCATCGGAGAAAGCAAGGATTATGCTGCATTATATCTTGTGAATGGGAATGTTGTGTTTACTGTGGACATGAGCCAAGCAAAGATAGAAGCACAGACTAATAGCTTGAAGATAACCATCCCCAAGCCTGTTGGAACGCTTTATCTGGATGATAGCTCAGTTGAGAAGGTAGCTGAGTATCAACGCAAATTCTTTAATGGAAAAGCAGAGGATGGCTTTGATGCATATTTGAACACAATGAAAAAAATGCAAGAAGCATCAGAGGAAACTTTAAGTAATTACGACGTTTTGGTAAGTTCCGCTAAAGAAGCAGCTGTAAACCAGATTACCTTAATAGCAAAATCTGTTTCAACACAGTATGAAGATGTAGTGATTGAGTGGGCAGAATAAGGAGGGAGTCATGAACGAATTAACAAAAACAAATAATACTCCCTCAAAGGGAGTACAGAGAACAAAAAAGAGTTTTCCAAGATTTAAGAAACCAAAGCTTAAGAAGGGAACGAGCACAACAATCTTGATCGTTCTTATGTTGGTGATGGCGGGGTTGACAGTTTATCTTGCAACAGGAATTGTTGGGACGGGCGCTGAGGCATTGGCAAATAGTTATAATGCAGCATATGCATCAGAGAAGAATGCTGCATATCAGGCACAGTATGATAAATATTTTGATCGTGCAGAAAGCAAATATCATGTAAGCAATCGTGTGGCGATAACAATCGGGGATTTGAAGGAGATTGCTAAACTTGAAGTGCTTAAAGTGAGCGATGTTGAGTACATTATTGAAGAGGGCGCAACTAACAGTAACGGCATAACCTCATGGTTGGAGGTTCCGGGACAGGGAACGTATGTTGTGGATTTGCAGGCTGCTGAGTTTATAGTCGATGATGAACGTGCATATGTAAAGGTAAGAGCACCATATCCGGAATTAACAAATATATCCATCGATTATGCCAATGTTCAGAAACTCTTTTTCAAAAATGATATTTTGAATGATAGCTATAAGGTTGGTGAGGAACTTGCACAGCGGCAGCTGAATTCTGCTGATATGCTGATAAAAAAGGAGTTTGCGTCAAATCAAAGGTTCTATTTGAGTGCGCAGGAAGCAGCTGTTAGTACGATTCAATGCTTAGTAAAGCAGTTAAATCCTCAGAATACGGATATGACTGTTGAGGTGGAATTCTATTAAGGATCATAGAAAGTAGAGGAGTAGGGAGTGTTGAGTGACTATGACATACCTCAAATAGTAAAGCCTAGTAATTCCAAGGCATTAGGTGTGCTGGGTTATCTGGTTGTTCTTAACAATCAAGTCCATAGCTATGAAATGAAAGCCTTGGAGAATTACCTTAACAGTATCGAAACCAGTATTGAAGATACATGTTTGGATGCGATTATACGAGGAGTTGAGGAATCAGTATCATATTCTACATCGTATGAGGCTTTTTCGAAAGAAGACATTGAAGTAAAAAAATCGCTTCTATATCTGATGTACGTCTTATCCTATGTGGATAATCACTATGCTGACAGTGAGGATCGGTATATCAGTGAGATTCTTAAGTGTATTGAGCTTAATGCTGAAGAACTGACGTTAATAAAGGAACTGGCGGAAAAAGAAGCAAAGGAGATCAGGTCACAGAATAATACCATATTTATACGAAAGACCAATGTTCAAGAGAAGAAATCCATATGGGCTAGATTTGTGGCATGGATTGTAAGGCTGTTCAGAAAATTGTTCGGAATTAAAGAGCAGTCAATGGAGAGCGACGATTCAGAATACAAACAGATTATAGAAGAATGTGCTGAGACGGCACGTGAGGATCTGAGTATTGTTGAACCATCATATAGTCGAGTTATTACTACATGCCAAGAAACCATAGAAGCTATTCGAGATTATAAGAGGGGTTTATCACTTGAAACCGGTCTCTCGGCCAGTGTGGCAAAAACTGTAGAATGTTTTGCTGATATGCTCAATACTGAGGTTGTTGAGCAAACGAACAGAGAGCGGGAAGCGTTAGAGCAGAAGAAAAGAACAATCTCGGATTTTACAATATCTCTGATAGGTCGCACAAAAGCTGGAAAGAGTACCCTTCATGCAATATTGACACAACAAGGTAAGGACAGGATAGGAGTTGGAAAACAGAGGACTACGCGATACAACTGGGTGTATCAGTGGAATCTGCTTAGGATAATCGACACACCGGGAATAGGATCAGCTGAGGCTGATGGAAGAAAGGATGAAGAAATCGCTGAAAGTGTGTTGGGAGAGTCAGATATAATATGCTTTGTTGTGGCTGATGACAGCATACTTAAAGATATATTGGAATTCATTGAAAAAATAGCCTTGTTGAATAAGCCGGTGATAATCCTTCTTAATCATAAGGAGAATATAAGACCGGATGTCAAGTTTCGTAGGCATATCAACGCACCTATGCAATGGCTGACCGATGGGGGAGAATCGAGTCTTAAAGGGCATGAGAATCGCATTCGTAAATATGCGGATGACCATGGGTTTGGAAAACTTGTCAATATCTTCCCGGTATTTCTTTTGCCAGCTTTAATGTCCGATGAAGCAGGATACGAGGAGTATAGAGATTTACTTTGGCAGAGTTCAAATATCGACAGCTTTATAAATCAGATCAGTTCATGGATATTGAACTCGGGTCGTATTAAGCGTTCGCAGACGATACTTGATGAAACAGTAACAGTATTTGGACATGCGATGGATTCTATTGCTAGATCCGAGAAGGTTGTTGAGGATCAAATTGCCTTTCTTGAGAAAGAACGGCAGGTTAAGATTGGGCAATTGCGAGGAACCTTGGATGAAGTAATAATAAACATACGCACAATACTTGAAGACCAATTAGGTAATCTTGCCAATAATGAAGCGCTTATTTTTGCTGAGGAATATATAGGGTCGGGAACAAAAGCTGGAAAAGATGTTGGTGAGAAATGGGAGGCATATTTAGAAAGGATTGAGTTTGAGAAAAACCTTAAATCAGAAATAGATGAGGTGATTGATTTATACAGGGAGAAAGTTGATCGAACGATAAAAGAACTGTTTGAAGACTTGTATTATTCTGTAAATATGTCCATGAAGATAAATACGGTTGATATTCCGATACAGTTCGACCTCAGAACAGCGACAAGATTAACATCGGCGGCATTAGGTTTGGCAGGTACGATTGTTCTTGTTGTTTTGGGTGCATCCAATCCTGTGGGATGGGTATTGTCTATCGTGGGTGCACTTGGTGGATTATTGACGATGGCGTTTTCGTCTAAAGAGAAACGAAGGCAGAGTGCAATTGATAAGGTCTATACATCGGTAAGTAATGAGATAAAGAAAGAAACTCCCGGACAGATAGAGCAGCTGGTCAATGAGATTAAAAATGAACTTACAGAGAATGCTGATAGTATTGAAGCGATATTCAACGATTTGATCAGAGGACTCGAATGGGCCAGACAAATGGCATGGCAGATGGCGGACGAATATTCGGGAGAAGTTGAGAGGATAAATAAAGTATTTGCATGGCGTATTGTTCAATTTTTGGAATCAAGACATAGCAGTTTGGATTATGAGGTCATAGACAAGGAGATATGCAATGTGAATCGTTCAGATAAAGGTTCTATTGTTATCGAAACAAGGTCTTCACACAGGGTAGATTCAGAGGTATTAAAGGCTGTACTCGCAGAGGATGTTGTGATAAGGAGGAGGGGTTGATTATGAGTGATATTAAGTTTCTGACAACTGAATTCGCAGAAAGGATTGAACGAGATAAAAATGATCTGATCGATCTTTTTAGAAACAACAATCAAGATGCCAGGGCTGATGAATTGGAGCGGCAACTTAGCAGTATTGCTGCGGAAAAACGAATTAAGCTTGTTTTTATTGGTCAGTACACTGCTGGAAAATCCACGGTTATATCGGCGCTGTCAGGAGATAACAGTATAAAGATTGACTCTGATATTTCAACGGAGCACCCTGCAGATTACGCTTGGGGTAATGTTATTCTTACAGACACACCAGGGTTGTATACAGAGAATAAGGAGCATGATGCCAGAACAATAGAAATGATAAAACAATCGGATTTGTTGATCTATTGTATTACAAGCGATCTGTTTAATCAGTATACATTGAAAGATTTTGAAAAGTGGGCTTTTGAGTATGGCTATGCCGGAAAAATGTTCCTTGTTATCAATAAAATGTCCAAGGAGGCCGGCGACTATAAAGATTTATGTGAAAGCTATCTGACAACGCTTAACAAGGCTTTATATCCTCACTCTGTAGACGAGTTTGCTCATGCCTTTATAGATGCAAAAGATTATCGGGATGGGTACAGAGATCAGGATAGAGAGTTAATCGAATATAGCCATTTTGAAAGGTTTATTGAGATCTTAAATGACTTTATTAAGTCTAAAGGACAAATCGGTAAATTTGATACCCCTGTTATGATTCTAAAAGCTGCGGTAGATAGTGCTATTGAAGAATTGGCTGAAGATGAATCAAACAAAGAGTACAGTGCACTTTTATCTCGTATAGAGAGAGCGGTTGATGAGATTAGAAACAAGCTGTCTCTTGAGTCGGGAAATATGATCAGGAAATACCTGAAGCCGATTATTGATAAGGGATATGAGCTTTCCAGAAAAATAGGGCTTGAGGACATAGAGTTTTCTGATGAAGATGTTGAGGCACTTGTCAAAAAATGTTGTGAGGCACTAAATGATCAATTATCCAGACTATGTGAGAAAAGTAATTCATCTTTGCAGGAACAGATAGAAGGTATTCTGCAAAGTGATCTTGCAACATGTTTCTTTGATACCGTAAAAGATGTAAGTGAAAAAGCGTCCATTTTTGAGAGTTCAGGAAATAAAGTGAAGCGAATCCAGTTTGAGTCAGTTAAAGGGCTGGTCGAAAACATCACAGGAAAGACTGTCCAGCTTGCTACAAAGGGAGGATCTCAGTCTGCACAGTTTTTGATAAAGGCATCTGAGGCTTCCGGTTCTCAGATTCATAACGTGGTTCTCAATGTTGGACATGCATTTGGAGTTAAGTTTAAGCCTTGGCAAGCGGTAAATATTGCAAAAAATATCGGTAATGTTGCCAAAGTTCTGGGACCTGTTATTAGTGTTTTGGGGTTAGCTATAGACATCAAGGATTCTGTAAAGGAAAGTATAGAGGACAAGAAGGTCGAAAGAGCCCGGATAGAATGCAGACAATCTTTTTCAGATATAGAATCAGATGTTGAGAGACAGTACATGGAAGAATTAAGTAATATGTTCTCTTCGTATGATGATGTTACAAAGCAGGTTCAAGAAGATAGAGAAAAAGTACAGAACATCATGAAAAAAGACGATCAAACGGTAAAGAAATTGCTTGATATAAGAAGGGATCTTATGGATATTCAGAGGAGTATTTTTTAGTGTGATTGTATTTCGATAGTGTGACTGGGTTTATGAGGAGTGGAGACACATGGCATTCCAAATCATCAGAAACGATATAACCAAGGTATCAGCAGATGCTATTGTAAATACTGCAAATCCGAAGCCTATCTATTCCAGTGGGACGGATGGTGCAATATATGCGGCGGCCGGTGCAGATGAACTGCTGAAGGAGAGACAAAAGATTGGTGACATTGCATTGGGGCAGGCAGTAGCAACGCCTGCCTTTGCGTTAAATGCAAAGTATATTATTCATACGGTCGGTCCTGCGTGGATTGACGGAGAACATGGAGAGCGAGAGGCGGTACGTAGTTGCTATAAGAACAGCCTGAACCTTGCAAAAGAACTTGGTTGCGAGAGCATAGCATTTCCTTTGATTGCAACCGGAGTGTATGGGTTTCCCAAAACAGATGCCTTGCAGATTGCCGTTGCCGTATTCAGCGAATTTCTCTCTGATACAGATATGCGGATCACGCTTGTTGTATTTGATGAGGAGTCCTTCGTTGTATCAGGCAAGATTTTTTCCGGAATAGATGCATATATTGATGAGAATTATGTATCGGAGCAATCCCTGGAAGAATATGGGAGTATCCCGACGGCATCAGTAACATATGGCGGAAACTTTGATTGGAATGACCGTCATGAGAGACGAGGACATTTTTTCGCAAATATTGCAGGGGCATTATCGAGACCTAAGCAGGATCCGGTCGGAGCATTACCGGAATATGAGGATGATGAATGTGATGAAGAAGATGCTTATGACGGATCCCATGAGGATTTGCGGGAGTGTATGGCTGCTCCGATGCCGTCGGCTGATAAACAGACAACAGGAAGAAAAAAGGGCAGATCCCTTGATGACCTGATGGAACATGTTGGAGAAACATGGCAGGAGAGTCTCTTAAGGCTGATAGACGAGAAGGGTTTTACTGATACCGAAGTCTATAAACGGGCGAATGTCGATAGAAAGCTTTTTTCTAAAATACGCAGTAACAGTGAATATCAACCTAAGAAGATTACCGCAGTCGCCTTTGCACTTGCACTTCAGCTGAGTTTGGATGAGACAAAGGACTTGCTTGGAAGAGCCGGATATGCGTTTTCTCCCAGCAATCGTTTTGATCTGATCATAGAATACTTTATTGAGCAGGAGGTCTATGACACTTATACGATAAATCTTGCTCTGTTTGACCATAAACAGCCACTTCTCGGAGAATAAAAATATGTCGCATGGGAAGCGACCATCGGAATGGTGTTTTTTCATATACTTACCTCAGAACAAAGAAGTCAGCCGATATCGGCTCATAGGAAAGAGAGGTAAGCGTTATGAAGAAGAATTTAACAGAGATCGTTTTTATCCTGGATCGTAGTGGCTCCATGTCGGGACTTGAGGCAGATACTATTGGTGGTTATAACTCAATGCTCACGAAGCAGAAAGTCGAGGAGGGAGAGGCTATTATATCCACAGTGCTTTTTGATGATCAGACAGAGATCCTTCATGATCGGAAGAGTATCATTAAAGTGGACGAGATCACGGATAAGGAATACTACGTTCGTGGCAGTACAGCACTTCTTGATGCGGTAGGCGGTGCCATCCATCATATCGGCAGAGTACAGAAAGAAATGCCGGAGGAGGAGAGACCGGAAAAGACACTTTTCATCATTACTACGGATGGCATGGAGAATGCCAGCAGACTTTATTCCTATGATAAGGTCAAAAAGATGGTGGAGAAGAAGAAAAAGAAGCATCACTGGGAATTTATCTTCCTTGGGGCTAACATTGATGCCATTGAAGTAGCCGGAAGATTCGGAGTTGCTGCAAACAGGGCAGTCAGATATGAAAATGATAGTGTAGGGACGGCGCTTAATTTTGATGTGATGTCAAAGCTGGTTAGTTGCGCAAGAGCCTGTGGCAGTGCAGAGATGATGGAAAAGGCACTTGACGATGATGAATATCTTGCACCCATTAAGGCGCATTATAAGGCATCTCAAAAGGCAAAGAGACACTGAAAGGATGCGGAGGACGGAGATATGTACGGAGCGATTATAGGTGATATGGTGGGTGCTCCTTATGAGTTCGACAGGAGTCCAAAGATAAAGGATTTTGGTCCACTATTTATACAAGAATCATGTTATACAGATGATTCCATGATGACCATTGCTATTGCGGATGCCATCATGACGGTAGGTTCTGATGCAGATGAGCAAACAGTGAAATCACAATTTGTGACTTCGATGCAGAAATGGGGACGCAAGTATCCGGATGCCGGATATGGAGGAATGTTTTATAACTGGCTGTATGAGTCGAATCCCCAGCCTTATGGCAGCTATGGGAACGGATCGGCTATGCGGGTTTCTTCCGTGGGGTGGTTATTCGATTCACTTGAGAAGACCAGAGAGGTTGCGAGATGGTCGGCGGAGGTGACTCATAACGACCCGGAGGGTATCAAAGGAGCCGAGGCTACGGCGACAGCGATATATATGGCACGTACAGGCAAGTCGAAGGACGAAATCAGGGATTATATCATTTCAGAGTTTGGTTATGACTTGTCCCAGACCTGTGGCGATATCCGTCCGTGGTATAAGTTTGATGTGACATGTCAGGGGACAATTCCTGTGGCAACGATTGCTTTCTATGAAGGCAAGGATTTCGAGGATGTGATACGTACAGCGGTATCTTTGGGCGGTGATTGTGATACACTTACCTGCATCGCCGGAGGTATGGCAGAGGCATTTTATGGTGTGCCGGACGAACTTCAGCGTATGTGTGATGAAAGGCTTCCTGATGACGCATTGAATGTCGTGCACAGCTTCCGAGCTACAGTAAACTCTATCAAGTCCTAATATGAAAGAGGTATAAAAGCTATGGGATATAAGGATATACAGGAGATCCAAATCAATGGCAAGACTATTTCTATTCCTGATTATTATCAGAGAGTGGATTCCATGCCGGACGATCCGGAGGGATCCCTGCCATATATGGTTCAAACTGAAAATGCAACCTGTTTTGCGCTGATGTTTCCTGTTGATGGGTCGCAATCTCTGCCACGAACACAGGAAGAGTTGATCGCCGGAATACGTCAGTTCCTTGGCGAAAATCAGGGACTGATAGAGGTTGTTGCGGAACCTGACTACGTGTACAGCATTGTGAAAACGCTTAAACAGCCCAGCGGAGTGCAGTATGTTCTGACATATCAGAAGTTTTATCCTGAGTTTATCCTTAATATACAGGCATTCTTTGAAGAAACAGGGATGACCGGGATAAGGGATAATGTCGTTTATGAGATGTGCCGAAGGTAGAATATCGTTGGTAATGATGATAATCCGTTCTCGGGATGGACGCAGGATCCGTATGATGCGGATATAACGACAGGAGCCTTGATGAATATTTCTGAGCAGGAGCAGTTTGATGAGAAGTTTCCCGGATTTCCGCTTTCTATGTGCCGGGAGTTCGTCAGAACATTAGTGATGTGAGGATAAATGGACCTATTCGATAAACTGCGAGGATACAAACAGAATAAAGACCAGGATATGCCGGAGGGAGATATGTATGAGTTTTGCCCTCGGTGCGATGCTAATCTTACGCTTCAAAAGGGATACCGGAATGATCTCCCCTACTGGATTTGTAAGGGTTGCGGTGAAATGCTTATAAATCCGGCAGTTGATGCCGATGATGATATCGCATGGATATGTGATCAGTGCGGTTCCATGCTGAATATACAGGACGGATTCGCAGATAATAATGGAGAATGGACTTGTACGGAATGCGGATATGTCAACAAAATTGATGAGAGTGAGCTTTATGCCTCAGAGGACGAGTTCCAGGCGGAGCAACGCAGTCCGTACAAAGGTCTTTCAGACGAGGATGTTTTGGCTCTGTCGGTGTACCAAGATATAGAGCATATTGATAATCGACCGGATATTATCCTCGTTAAGCATCGTGAGACCGACCAGAGGTATATAAAAAAGCTGCTCACGACATATAACAGGAGCGTTTATGACTATCTTAAGGAAAATCCTGTTGATCACATGCCGGTTATTCATGAGATATATGAGGGTGATAACTGTCTGATCGTAATAGAGGAATACATTGAGGGTAAAACGATAGCAGATATCCTTGAAGAAAAAGCTATGTCAGGAGATCAGGCAATCGGTATCGGTATTGATCTGTGTACAATACTGGATGCTATCCATGGTCTACCGACACCTATAATCCACCGAGATATCAAGCCTTCAAATATAGTTATTACCCCGGAAAATGAAGTATATTTGCTGGATATGAATGTGGCGAAATGGTACGATCCCGATAAAACAGACGATACCAGATATATGGGAACGAGGTTTTATGCTGCGCCGGAACAGGTAGGATATGGTCTGTCGGCATCATCGGCAAAATCGGATGTATATGCTCTCGGCGTCCTGCTTAATGTCATGACAACACGAAGATTTCCTAAAGAGGAAAGAGCCGAAGGAGAGCTTTGGAATATAATAGAGCGCTGTATAAGTCTGGATGCGGATAATAGATATAATGCCGCCGAACTGAAAGCAACGCTTGAAGAATTAAGAGGTACGATTCATGCAGAAGAAACCAACGGATGAACTGAATGATCTTCTTGAAAGTATGAAACCGGATCAGCTCGAAGCATACTTTAAGGATAATGAGAAGTATATGGCTGACGAGAAGAAGGCATTTTATTATTACATGAAGGATGTGCTTGATGAGAAGAACATCAAGCTGAAGGATGTATATTCTTTCGCCGGAGTTACGGAATCTTATGGAAGTAAAATCTTTACCATGGAGAAGCACACTAAGGATAGAGACCTGATCATTCGGTTCTGTATCGCAGGTCATTTCAACTGGGACGAGACCAACAGGGCATTGAAACTGTACGGATTGAATGAGCTATATGCAAAGGATCCCCGGGATGCAGTGTTGATAGTTGCGATAAATAATCGGATATACAATCTTTATGATATAGACGAGATGCTCCTTGAGCACGGACTGGAAAAACTTACGACAGAATAAAAAATGTTTACGCAGAGTGAATTTCCCCACCATTTTGGTGGGGATTTTTGTTTTTAAAAACTGATAGGATATCAATAGAAACAGAAAACGAGATTACGCAGCGTAAGTCAAAAG
>JAGAXP010000132.1 GCA_017940955.1 Oribacterium sp. | reverse complement strand
ATTGTAGCCCGCCGCTTTTCTCCATTCCGCTGGATGTAATAGCAGAACTGTGAATACATGAGGGGGTCGGCATTTTCCCTGCGGCAGTCTTCCAGATATTCGGTCCAGAGAAGCTTTCTGGTTACGCCATTGTGCAGAAGCTCCTTTCGGATGTAGTCAAAATCCGGCATGCGTTTGTCAGATATTGACTCCTCAGCTTTGTGGAACAGCCTCTCCTGCAGTTTTTTGTTGGTCACCGTATTATCAAGTGGCCAGTGGATTCCCATCTCTTCAGCTTTCTTACAGACTTTAGAGACGGTATTGCGCGAAACACCCAGACTTGCTGCGATGTTTCGCTCACTGATTCCAAGACCTTTCAGTCTTAGAATCTCTCGGTAATTGGTCATAACAGGCCCTCTCTACTTTCTTTTATGCATATTTACCAAAGAAGCCTCATTTCAAGCCATCTCTGGCAGTGTCATAAAGTTTCTTGGACTACAGACAAAGCAATGTATGGGCGAAAAGCTGCATCCTGATGCTTCTCTGTGCTGCTTTTTCGGGAACAAAGGTGCACGAAATAAAACGTCATCCTTTTTATGAAGGCGAATCGTTTCCCTTGGTTCCCTATGGCTGCCGCCCTCTCATGTCTAACAGGAGCATCCATTGCTCAGCTGATGTCCCAAATTCCTTCGTTCAGCCTGTCCATAGTTCGGGCGCCGCTCTTGCTCCTAAACGGGGTCATGCCCCAAACGTTATGCTTCAGCGGCTTCGCTCTGCTTTGTCTTCGTAGGGAGCACTCCTGTAATTCAGCGCCAATTGATCATCTGGCGGACGTTCACTGTTACATTCGTGCTGTTTGTTTACTTGTTGCTGTTATGCCGTTGTCGGCCTGATGATGTCCTTCTGCAGCTTCTTCGGATCATAGTCACATCCATGCTTCAGGATCGCGTAGAACACCCGTATTGCCTTGCATTCCACTGCTATCTTTGCCTGCATGCTCCCCAGTGGATGACACATCCTGTTGCGATAATACACGAACAGATCGCTGAACGCTGGATCCCATATCATCAACGCCCTTGCTGCTTCATACATCACCCTGCGCAGTCTTCGCCTTCCGCGCTTGCTGATCCCGGGCTTGCCTTTCCGCTTACCGGAACTAAGCTTTGTAATCTCCAGTCCCGCAAGTTTCTGGATCTGTTTCGGATCGGTGAAACGTCCGATATCACCTACCTCTGCTATAAAACCTGCAACCGAGCTGAACCCTACTCCTTTTATGGCGAGCAGTTTCTCCACGTTCGGTACTAACATCACTTCTTGCTGCAGAATTTCATCAACCCGCGCAAGCTGTTCCTGCTTCCTGCGGTAATCGCTGATCAGCACCCAGATACGGAACCTGGCCGCTTCTCCACCTTCCAGTCCGACGCTTTCCTGCGCTGCTTCTATAAGGGTCTGTGCCCTGCTGATTCCTAATCTTCCGCGCAGCTTCGCGTCCTTCCAGATCTGCTTTATCCCTTCTGCACCAAGCTTTATGATGTCTGCTGGAAGCGGTGCCTTCTCAAGTACCAGAAACCCGCTTTCTGCATCGAACTTATTGTAAACTTCCAGATATTCCGGGAAGTACTGCTGCAGCCATGCCTGGATCTGATTCGATAGTCTTACGTGCTGTTTCATGATCTGATCCCGGCACACCTGTGCTTCTCTGATCTCCGCATAGTTACCTTCCGGTATATATGCTGTACTGTATCTGCCTTCCCTTACCAGTCCGGCTATCGTCTTGGGATCCTTGATGTCGTCCTTCTCAGGACTGTTATCATCAAGTTCCTTGCTTCTGTTAACACTGTACGGATTTACAACTACCAGTTTCAGTTTGTGATCATGGAGAAACTTCTGAAATGTGAACCAGTAGTGCCCCGTCGGCTCACAGCCGATGATTACCTTCTTCATTCTGGTACGTTCTTTCATTTCTTCCAGCCACTTGTAAAATATGTTGAATCCGGCAGCTGAGTTGCTAAATGAAAGAGCCCTTCTTGAGAACTCTATACCTCTGTAATCAAACGCCCTTGCGTAGTGCTTCTCCTCGCCGATATCGACTCCGATAACAAGAGTATCCGAAGAGACTTGAGAAATCCGTTCATTCTGTTTAGTATTCATAGTGAAACCTCCGATTCGATTGTTGTGTGTTTCATCCGGTCAGATGACACCTCAATCTTACCTGAGGTTTCTTTTTATTCAATTGGCGTTATATATGAATTACAGGAATGCTCCTTATATGGTATTTGCATAGAAACTATGCATAACCAAAGTATAAGAGGGTATTCTGTAAATGGCTCAATTTAACCCGGAATCATGGCTCAGTTTCAAACGGAATGGTGGCTCTCAATGACCGGACAGGTGGCTCAAAATAGTCCGAAATATTCAGCCAAAGTGAATTACATCCACAAGTTGAGTGGAGAACCTGTACAGAAGGGCATTTCCCACCAAGGGAGTTTGAGCGCACTTTTGTAGGTATTGGACAATGTACTTCTGAGTTTAATTAAGATATTCTCTAAGAGTATCCATAAAGAATTGATAAAATGGCAGAATGTATAGTGAATTATAAAACTGGAATCAAAATTATTGACAAGATCAAGATTTAGCAGTATCTTTTGAATAGAAGCAATTGTGGTTGCAGACAAATAGAAAGAAGGCGATTTTATGAAAGACGTTGTTCTGCGCGAGGTGAAGCTTGATGACATTGAATCCATGGAAAAGGCGACAACTCCTAGCTTTGGGTTTGGTTGTCCTCATGGATGGTTCGGTATCTACTGCCATTAAGTGAATGAGAGCCTTCCTCTACTACCCTGATGTGGAGGGAGGCTCTCGTTTTTGTTTTAGGAGATATGACCTAGGTGTTTGGGCCTTCTGTAATTCAGAAACAATGTCGTAAATTGCAATAACAAGTTGGACACCCTCCACTAGATAGCAGCCTGGTAGATTCGGTCGATTTCCTTCTCGAAGATTTCATCCGGAGTCCTGTACCCCAGAAGTCTTCTCGGAAAACAGTTACACCAGACCTCAATATCGGAGATCTGGTGGCTGGTAAAATCATCAATTCGCTTTCCTTTGGGAATGAACCTTCTAATCAGGCCGTTATGCCGTTCTACGGTCGCCTTATCACACGATGTATAAGGATGAGCATAGTAGACAAGTGTATCGGCGACCTTTTCTAGATCTGCAAGGTTAGCGAATTTTGATCCCTCATCGGTCGTTATGGTCTTGAACACTTCACGAAGTGTTTGCTGTAAGTTTTCTAAAGTTGCTTCATCGCCTTCATGACGCACTCGGATGTTTTGTCGGCGATTGGGATCATCAGAAACTCACAGCTTTTCCGTTCAGCAAGTGTAAGCAGTACCTGATCATCACGGGTCTTCGCTCCAAGAACGAGATCGCACTCCCAATGTCCGAATTCCCTGCGGGATTCGATCTCATTTGATTGTTCCTCAATGCTGCGGCCCAGCTTTTTCTTGTTAATACGGGATCTGTGATTTTGGGGCTTATGCTTCAGCTTTTCAGGAAGATTATGGATTCTGATCCCGAAGAAGCCATAATCAACATATCGGTACAGCGTTCTGGTACATACTTTGCTGAATTTACCATTCAGGACAGCCCGTTCGGCTCAGGCATCCAGCGACCAGCTGTCTTCCGTGAAATGTTGGAAGACATAGTCCAGAAACGATGACTTGCTTAAAAAGTCATAATGCCTGCAGGAACACTTCCTGTTGATTTCGTAAGCTTCCTGCCCGGCAGATGCTTTGTAACGGGTCACGTGGCCGTGATACATCGATACTGGGCCACGTGCTATTTCATTCGGTACAGTGCCCGGTGAGCAGCCGGTCTCGCGGGCAATTGTCCGGATGGAATAGTGGTCTTTAAGACGGATCTGAATAAGCACTCTTTCCTCATACGAAAGATGTTTTCCTTTTATATGGGCAGTCATGGTAGAATGAGAGCAGTCCATGGTGGCGGTTTTCCTTAGTAGATGTAGGTTTGACGATTTACATTCTACCAAAGACCGTGCCATGGATTTTGTTTTATTTCAGATGCCCAAGTTGGCTGTACAACCGGTGTTAAGAAATAATGTCAATATAAAAAGAAACATTTCCCGGAGTATCTGGGGTATAAGGTTTTTGATGCGGCAAGTGTGACGATGGGGCTGGAACACGCGCCGCCTTCCGGAGATATCATAAAACTTGAGTCAGGAGGTATCAACGAATTCTGAAAAAATGCAAAACTTCGCCCGACAGAGATAAAGAGTATAGAGTGGGTGGTATCCTACTACAGGTAGGCTGGATGAAGGAATTGAGGACTCAGAAATGACAAACACGGATGATCCAGTTAGACATGAGAGGTTAGCGACCATAGGATGGATGGGAGGCGAATCATACTCAAAAGCAATGACATTTTATGTCTTTTCAGCTGGAAAAGAAGTACTTTTCGCTCATAGATTTGTATGTTGAAGGACCGTAGTTGTTTCAGAAAGAACCTAAAATAGGCATCTTCTGTGGAATTTCAATAAGAAAGTATAGAGAAAAAAATATATGAAGAAAACATTTGATGCACATATAATTAAATCAGAGACTTGCGATGCACTATTTCTACCGAACTCATTTAGATTTTTTGAAATAAATGATAATACCATTGATCTAGTTACAGAACTTATTTCTGGTGAAACTAGGGAAAATTTACTTTCAAAATACAATATTGATAACGAAATGCTCAATGGATTAATTAGCTTATTGACCGATAGAATCGTGCCAGAGGTTAAAGAAGCGCCTTTCCAGAGCTTATATAAGCTTACAATAAATATTACAAATGACTGTAACCTTAACTGTGTGTATTGTTACGCAAATGGTGGAAAATATAGGTCGGAACGGAATATAATAGATGATAATACACTCATCACTTCATTACATCTGTTTTTTAATCATTACGATTATATTTCAAATATACAGCTATTTGGTGGAGAACCGACACTAAACCTCCATGCCGTGGAATTAGTTGGAGACTATTTGAATAATAATTTTTCAGATGATGATCCCAAACGCCCAAAGCTATGTATGACAACAAATGGTATGCGTGCAGATGATAGGTTTATTTGTGATGTCAATAAATACAAGATCCATTTAACTGTTAGTATTGATGGAAATCAGGCTATTAATGATAAGACCCGTATTGCAAGAAATGGTCACGGAGTTGGTGATATTTTAGAGAAGAACATTGATAAATTGATTAAATTTACATCAGAGCCTAAAAGCGCGGAAGTGACATATACACAATTTCATGAAGATGAAAATATGAGCGTATATAAAACATGGAAGTATCTAAAAGAAAGATATGCGTTTGAGAACATTCATATTGTACCAGTAGCATCAAGTGGGGAGATGCCGTGTACACTGTACAGCAGAAAATCCTTTATAGAGGCGCTTCCTAAAATGATACTAGAAGATCAAGAATGCTTCATGCTTGCAAACAGTATAATCCAAAATCTTTTTTACAGGAAAACATCCCCTCATATTTGTGAGGCTGGTTTATCTGTATTCTCTATATCTACCAACGGAGATATCTACCCGTGCTTTATGTTTACGGACATTCAGGAGTTCAAAGTTGGAAACGTTTTTGATGCGAGCCCAACATTTTGGGACAATATGAAAGATCAATTGAAGAAGTTTGAGCAGTACAATCGTTTTGAGTCTACGCAGTGTAAAAACTGTTTTAATAAATACCTATGTCATGGATGTATGGGCAATAATTTTATAAATACAGGAGATGCCTTTTTATGTTCTAAAAAAGATTGTGATTTTCTTAAAGACCTTACGGAGACTATAATATTGTCACTTATAAAACAACAAGGAAAACGTTGAGTTATGGAAAAACCAAAAGCGGTGAACGGAATCGAGGGATATTTGCTGTTCAAATATAAAGACCCTCAAAAAGAAGATATTTATTGCGTTGGGAGCATTGAACTTGACCGATATATCAAGGTTACTGAATCACAAAAGACTCCAATTATACAAGCAATTAGTTTTTTTGACGGAGAACATACAATTGAAGAAATTGAGGAAGAAGCAAAAAGAACTTTCCATATTTCTATAAATGCCAAACAGTTATACGAAATATTATCATCTGCTGGACTGTTAGTACAACAAGACGGAGAGAAGAAGGGCGAAATTGAGGAAAATGAATTTGATAAATACGGCATTAGGTTAGCCTCGATTAATCTAAGGAAGGTACAAAAATTTTTTATATATCCAGAATTTGTAAATTTAATGTTTTTTGCGATTTGCTTAATATCAATTATAATCGCTATACCAGCATTGCCAAAAGTGTTAAAAGGGTTATTGGTTTTCAATATATATAAAACAGTGAATTCTTCAATGATAAGCCTCATAATTTCAATGGCACTAACAACAATGAGTGTCATTCTTCATGAGTATGCCCACGCAGCGATTGCAAAGGGATGTGGATTAACGCCAAGAGAGATGGATATTTCCTTGTACCTATATCTGACGCCAATGGCATATATCATAATCCCTGGAATTTATACACTTCCTCGAAAAAGGCGCTTAGAGGTCTGGAGCGCGGGAATATTAATGAATTTATTAATATTTTCAGTATCTACAAGTTTACAGATGTTTTGTGTAGGGACAGTGCATAATTTATTTATGTTGCTCGCTTATACAAACTTAGGATTAATAATTACAAATTTCATACCTTTTTTACCACTTGACGGGTATTTTTTGATGTCTACTTTTCTGAAAATTCCAAACTTGAGAAGAAAAGCATTTCATCTAAATGAGATGAAGAAAACGTCCAAAAAAAGTTTGATTTATATTGTTTATCTGGCCTTATCAATAGTAGCGTCATGTTATCTTATAATACTTCCGTTTGTACAATCAATATTTAATTTTGGGATAGCGTATAAGCGGACACATAGCTTTGCTGCTGGAGTGAAAGAAGTATGGATGTATATAGTTGTACTTTGCGTTGTTATGATTGCACAAATAAACGCGCATAGAAGGAGCAGGAATAATGAAAGAAATGGTGGAATTTAATCACGTTTCTAAATCGTTTAAAAATAAAAATGTGTTAAATGATGTGACCCTTTCTTTTGAAGAAGGCCGCATCTATGGTTTGATAGGCCAGAATGGTGCGGGAAAAACAACGTTAATGAGAATAATTGCAGGATTAACGCTACCGACAAGAGGCAGCCTGTCTTTGCTTGGGAATAAAGTTCCAAAGTATATAGAAAAAGCGCGCAAAGAAGTTGGCTTTCTAATAGAAAATCCTGCGTTGTACCCTGGGCTAACAGCGGAACAAAATATGAAAATTCAACAGTTGTTAAAAGGCTATGATAGTAAGGAGGAACGCGTCAGGTTATTGCAACTGGTTAATCTTGAAACAAATAATAAAAAAACTCATGATTTTTCTATGGGTATGAAGCAGAGGCTAGGGATAGCAATGGCTTTAGTTGGACATCCAAGACTTCTTGTTCTGGATGAGCCTATTAATGGGCTGGATCCAGAGGGAATCGTTAAGGTAAGGAATCTTTTGAGAGATTTACAATCTAATGGAACTACAATAATTTTATCAAGCCATATTTTGCCCGAACTAATGAATGTAGTTTCTGATTTTGTATTAATGGATTCTGGTCATATTATAGAACAAGAAGGTCGAGAAGAACTAGAGTGCAAACTAGAAAAAAAAATTATAATAAAGACATCGGATAATAAACGGGCACTGATAGTTATGGAGGAGCTATATCCTGAGTTAGATTATAAATCAATGGAGAATAGGCTCGTGTTTGTAAAAAAACATGATATGGACATTAACAAAATTGGTACAGAACTGAATAGGAAAGGCATTTCTATTATGGAGTTTGGCGAAAAAAATATGCAGCTGGATGAATATTTTCTTGGAAAACTTGGTAAGTGAAGGGGCCGTAGGGTATGACCATGTATGTGGATTTGACTGGCACTTGGTGTATGGACAGATGAAAACGAAGGAAGTGTGAATACTATGTTAAGGGCTGAATTATACAAGTATATGCACTTGCGCATAAATTGGCTATATGTAGGCGTGTCGATTCTGCTATCGATGGTACTTGCTTTTGGAGATCAAAATTTAAATAATGTCCAAGGCATTTTTAAAATCTCATTATACAATGTACCTATTACTCTAATTATCTCCTATATATTTTGCGCTATAAATTTTGGACAAGAATTTAAGCAATTGATTATTTCGCGAGAATTGGCAACGGGCATTGGAAGAAGACAACTAGTTTATTGTAAGTATGCAGGATATATAATCTTTGCTGAAGTACTTAATATAGTTCCGGTCATAATTAATACGATGATTGGAAAATTTGTTTTTAAATATGAAGGCGGTTTAGAAGGTGAGAATATTATTCAGTTAGTTTTGTATTTACTTCTGAGCGCTTCGATGTGTACGATTTCGTTTATGATTGCTTTTGTGGCTCAAGAAATAGGGAAAAATCTTATGATGTCGTTGCTGTTTTATTTTGTCAGCATTTATGTGCTGAATAGTAAATATGCAATGACTGTTGCGCATTTCCTTCCGATAGGGCAAATGAGGCTTTTGTTAATGCAAGTACCGTCGCGGATTGAACCAATCTTTGTTAGCGTACTTATCATAGTTTGCTCTATGGCAATTATTCACAGAAGGTTTGAACCTTGTGAACTAAAATGAAGGACATATATTTAAGAGGAAACTAAAATGCAATTGCTAATTAAAAAGGAAAAATATATATTAGGCAGAAATATTCTTTTATGGCTATCCTTTGCATGCATATGTTTTGCGGCACTATTCAGCGCAAAAAGTTATGTTTATGATCTGACTTATAGACAGGATGCTGTTGGGATTTTCGATTCCATGGTGTATGATTCGGTTATTTGGATTATATTTTTATCGGTAGTATTTTCGGTTGTCGTAGGAAGTAATTTTGCTTATAGAACGATTGACAATGAGGTGTTCGCAGGGCAAAGTAGATATGCGATTTATTTTAGTAAATTTCTGGTATACGATGTTGTATTTTGTTCTTTGTTGTTGATTTATCCAATTCTTGGAATGTTGTGTATGATAAGTGCATTAGGAATTTCTGGAAATTTATATGTGGCATTTAGTCATATTCTACTAAATGTGTTAGTGATGTTTATTCAATACAGTGCAATTCTCTCTTTTGTGATTTTTATAGTTATTTTATGCGGAGATATTTTAAAATCAACTGCTATCAATGGCCTAATTGCGTTACTGTCTGGGCTTATAGTTGCTTATGGAAATCCGGCAGGATGGTTTGACAGTATAAAAATACTGAAGATGATGCCTATTCAACAAGTTAGGGATTTGATTTCTAAAAAAGCATCTATCACAGCTGGACCGCAGATATTGTCAGGGTTAGTGCTTGTCATAACTTTTAATTTATTAGCATTAGTGCTCTTTAAAAGAAAAGCGCTTAAATAGTGTCTGCTCAACAAGATAGTTGTTCTTTGAAAAGCTTATAGTTAACAAGTAATTCCGGTCAGAAATCTTGTACTTCCCAAAGGAGAATTCTGTGTACAGATTAAAATGACTCCCTCAACTCGGTCATGCGGATTTTAATCAGCCGGTCGGTTTGAAGATGAATTCTGAAAACCGTTGGGTGAAAAAGCAGATCTGATCCCGTGAGAGGATATTGAGAAACATTACACAAAACTTTTTCCCAACGGGATAGGGACATCAGAACAAACCGCTCAGATTTGTGGAACAGATCTCAGAGAACCCGCATTACCCGTATTTCATCGGCGTGCCAAGGTTTGATCCCAAACCGCCGTTTGCACTGTCCTTTCTAGTGGAGTTCCGAAAACGCCTGACAATGAGATTCTTGGCGAGATTAATAAGATGATCTGAATATTACGGGGTGGCGCCGCCTGTCCAGTGTGGTGAGAGCCATCTGAATATTTCGGACTATTTTGACTGGGGCGGATGGTTTGACGTTTACCTTCCGGCTCATTCAGCAGAGGTATAACGTTGAAAAATCCTTGATTTCAAGGAAAAATCACTTGACTTAATAGGGAGATGGTTCCAATGGGTATTAGCTAAGGTAGGTGTGTTTTAAACGATATTAATAAACTGATAATAATATGATTAGGACGCCAAAAGTCAATGTTTATGACCCGGCGAACCTATAAACTGTATGCTCCTTGACAACTGAATACCGTTCATAGTTGGATTCATGCCAAATCGGGGTATTGACTCCACCATGCTTTGCCCCTTTCCTTCCGGTTTTATGCATTCTCCGGTTGCAGCGGCCTGCATTTTTCGAGACCTCTCTCGTAGAGCCATAGCTTTGAGAAGTTGAGGGCAAACATCTTAAAGCCGAAGGACACTTTTGTCTTCAGCTTTCCTCTGACTGGCATATCGTCCACGCGGTATTTTCGACGAAGTATGGAAGGTATTGTCTCGACACCGTTCCGGATCTGCCCGATCAGCTTCATCGCCTCGTCGTCTTTTCGACGGATAGCTTCTTCCCTTCTTCCGTATGGGCTAAAACGCCGAGTGACAGAATTACGAGTGCTGTTCGTATCTTTATCTTCGCATTGCATTCCTGTTGATGGAGACAGTTCTCGCAACAGCACCGTGGGAAAGAAACCCGGATCGATTCACTCTGCCGGATATAGGAACTGCTTTTTGGAGTATGTCCTTCCGGGCATTTCGTTACTGTATGGCCATCTTCAGAAAAAAACAAACTGTGTAAGGATCTCTCTTGGCTTTCTTTCGCGAAGGCTGTGGTAATCAGTCCAATGTTCTTACCGGCTGCCTGGGCTGCCAGATCTTCACTTGCATAGGCTCCATCAGCAATGATGGCTGTCACGTCATCCGTTGTTTTGGATTTTCTGATACTCTCCTGAAGGAAGTCAACATCACTGCGGGTATTGACATCGTATTGGTAATCGGTGACCACAGGACCGTTCACATCAACGGTTTCCGTGATATTTGCCGCATAGCCCCGATGCTCTTTCCCGGCTTTCTTCCGATACGTTGCATCCGGGTCTGAAGGGTTTTGCAGTGACGAGAAATCCATACCATCCCCTTTGCCATTTGGAACGTTACGACCACCCTCATCCTTCTTTGTCTGCTCCTGGATAGCTCTTTCCAGTAGCTGGTAGTCTTAGGAATCCGCATAGTCTTCTCCACATTTGGGAAGGAGGGCACAGGCATCATCGATGATCTTCTGCAGACGTCCCGACTGAGGGGTGTCCTGGTCATGATAGACCACACGGTTCCGGTCATTCGGATCCGCATAATGCTCAAGGCCTTCGAGAAGTTCGAGCTTTCCATCCCGATGCAGTTCCTTAACGAGGTTGGAAAGGCAGGTATACAAAAGTTCCAGCCGGCCCATCTTCCGGATGTGGGACTCGATCATCATGCTGTCCATCCGTTTGATGGCCGGAGAAATGTCCATGTACTGCCGCAGGTCGTCAGCCATTTCAACAAAGCACTGATGTAGCAGGTCTTCCCCCCGTGGTCAGTTCATAGGCGGCAAGCCTGGAACGGAAACGACTCAGCGTCCGTCCACTAACCGGCTGGTCTTCAAAACTTGTTGTATGAAGTGCGTACTGATACCGGAAATCAAACTCGCAAGCCTCTGTGATCTCTTCATCCGTGAGACTTGTGAAATCCTTCAGGACCAATGCACCGACAAGTACATTGATCGGAGCGTTTGGTCTGGAATTCCTCTTCTCACTGTACAATGGGGCAAAGATGTGCTCATTGATCCGTGTGAAGATATGATTGGAAAAAGCCTGTGCCCATGATTTTCTCAGCATCTGCTGTTTTCTTTGGGAGAGAAAAGCCAGCTTGTCGAAAAGGGATATTTGCTGATAGGAATTCAGAACAAAAGACATCCGGACACCTCATAGATAATAGTAGATTTGTTACCTCTATTATACTACGAAGAGGGTGTAAAAACCGTATAAAATCAACAAAAATCGGACTTTTCATAATTCATGAACTGTATTCAGTTGTCAAGGAACATAGTCAACAGTTACTCGCAGATGACGTCTCTGCAAATACTTTTGGCGTCTCAATCATAATATGAGAAGGAAATTGGCTTGCCTGTGAATTGATACAAAAAGAAAGCGCATAGAGTGAACCATCTTAAACATTCTCACCTACTAAAGAGGCACGTTAACAACATAACGGATGAATGTGCTGACTAACCGTGAATTGAAAAAGCAAATTCCAGTGTAGAAGTAAATTCTACTGCAACTTAAAAAGCTTTCTTTTTTTAATATTTCAGATGCAATTCTGTTCTGAGATGCATATAATTAGGATAACTTTTCTGACAAAAACCTAAATTTAGACATGCTTAGTAAGCCGCTGGAAATGCAGTGTGCGAGACTGAATTCCACCAGCCACATTGAAAAAATGTGAAAAGTTTACTTCCAGTCTGACAGCAGATTTTTGTCTGGTTAGTTGTTCCGAATCAGCTTAGGCGAGAGTTTGACTTCATCAGGGTCAATGCGCCTAAGCTGTAGTTTTTTTAAGACTTCCTCGCCGTATGCTTCGGCAGAAACGTTATAGGGTGTCCTTCCATTCAGGCTTTTACGCGGCGTAGAGTTTATGTGGTTCACAATTAGGTTGACGTCCCACTGTGTCAGAAACTCAAAGCTTGTGCCTTTTGGCAAGACCATTCTAAGCAGCGTATGAACGTTTTCCACGCCGCCTTTCTGGCAGCTCCGCATTGGATCACAGAAGTAAATGCTGGTACGCTCGACCCCTTTGATTCCTGTCTCAAGATCCTGCGGTTTTCCGAACTCGACGCCTCTGTCTGTCAGGATCGTACCGAATAACCGGTTGAACTCATAGGTGCCGATCTTTGCCTCCAGATGGTTATATACAAGACGCACGGCTCCTGGAGTACAACGATTCATCAGAAATGCCAGGAATAGCCTCTCCTGCGTGAAATAAAAGGTCAGAAGGCATTTGCGGCTGTCTCTGCTGGATTTCACCGTATCCATCTCGACCCATTTGTCCAGCTGCAGTTTCTGGAAACAGTCAAAGGTTCGTCCGATGAATACTTCGCGATCGGTGATCTGTGTTTTATGGCACTTCCTCGGCTTGAATTTTGTCTTTCGCTTGAGGTCGATGTTTCTGGCACAGAAACGGCCGTCATTGATGTACTGGTACATGGTTCGTACCGACATATCAATCTCCGGATGATTTGTCAGAATTTGATAGGGAGATTGGCCCTGATCGATCAGAGGAGATACAACCTGATCAATCGCATGCAGTTCCTGCCGCGAGCGATTAATTCCGGCCCTGGCGCTGGAAAGAAGTTCTGTATACTTCCGCTCTGCAAACCTCGCGTCATAACGGTATTTCTGGCTGATATGGCACTTGGATGGTGTGAGCTGCTTAGGACATCCATTGCAGACATAGGGTGCCCTATCGAGGCGCTGACAGCGTTCACGCTTGAAGTCCGGGCAGTGCTGATTACAGGTTGGACATGAAGCACACTTTATTCCGCAAAGGATGATCTTGCCGCATACGTTGGCCTTTCTGCAATGATAGCGATGCTCACAGAAGTTCTTCATGTTAACGAAGAGACCATGGTCTTTCCACACGCTGAGTCTATGAGCCTTGACTTCCTTGGAGATGGTTGTTGGATCCTTACAGAGGTTCTTGGCAATGTCCTTGAAGGTTCTTCCTTCGTTGATTGCTTTTTCAATGTACAGTCTGTCATTGAGCGTCAGATGTTTTTGATTGCCTGGTATTAACTTGCTCATTAATTTCCTTCCACTGCTGTCAGAAGGACAGGGCAATCATAGTACTATTGTATGAAAGAGTAAACGCAACCTGTGCAAGACTAACGTCTACCTCTGGTATTAATGGTGGAATTTAAAATTTCATTTTTGGTGTGCTGACTAACGATGCTGGGATACTTTAATTAAATTTATTTTTGTGATAAGCTGTAGGTAGAAATATTTATTGTTATTTGCGTTGTTCTGAAGTGTTGCCAGAAAATGCTGGCGGAATGGAGACTGTTATGTCAAAAATAAAGAAATATTTGAGAACACTGCTTTTGATATTTTTATTGATATTTGCGCTATTTCCCTTGCCAATGCAAACAGTTACTGCAGCTACGACAAAGGGAAATCAATCTTATGATCAAGTAGAAAAGAATGGAGAAATTGTACTTCAGTACATAACTGTGACTAATAATATGATTTATTTTGACTATTCTTCTGCTGTCAGGAATGGTGAGAGTGATTCAATAATAGCACAGGGGCTCACATTGGAACACATTAGTGCACGATATGCATCTGGCGGATCGGCAGACGCTGGGACAAGTTCAAATCAACGTAGTGCCATCAGCCTTCCAATTTGGGGAAATTATTGTGGCCCCGGTTATGGAGGAAAGGATTCGTCCAAGCCGGCATTAGATGTACTAGATGAAGGTTGCAAAAGACATGATCAATGCTATAAATGGTCTTTTAGTATTGGAAATAACTGCACTTGTAATAAAAATCTTATAGATTATATTGATAGTCATAAGGGTCAGATGAGTGGTACGATGGCAGTAACAGCTTGGGCCATTAGAACTTATTTTGCAACTATTGGACAGATTGGGTGTTGAAAATGGCTTTGAAAAAGATGCTGTATAAAATAATGCCGCTTTTTTGCATAGTTATACTGACGTTATCTTTGATTTTGCCATATGATCTTTTTTGGAAAATTAATCATATTACGCCTCTGGGCCTTTCAACAATTTTTATTTGTCCGATTGCGTCTCTAGTTGGGATGATCTCTTCGGTTAGAAATAAAAAAGGAGCTTATTTTTTTCTTAATGTGCTTTTCTTTTTTTCATTTCCGCTGATGATGTTGCTAGGAAATGAGATTTGTGCATTATAGTAATATTTGAGGGGGATTGCAAATGAGTAAGCAAAAAAATATCTTATACACGGCTGCAGTCCTCCTCTTGATAAGTGTTTGCTTTTTTAAATTATCTGTATACAAAAAAGAAAATTTTTCTTATTTTATTGAAGAGGAAAACTATAGGCTTTTTATATTAAAATATCAATCCAAGATCATTAATTGGGATGAAATTGATGGAAAAAAAGGCGTATATATTTTTACATCATATGATTGTCCATATTGTAGGAAGTATAATAAGCAGGTTTTAAAGTTAGCGAAAGATTTGTCAAAAGCTAATGATGTTTCTATTTATGTTGTGGAATTGGACTTTGATGAATATAAAAACGGAAAAAAATTAAATAATTATCTTGATACGATTAAGCTTGAGACAATACCATCGATATATTTGATAAGTGATCATTCTTATATTTATGGCACAGATGATATCATGTATTATTGAGTCGGTGATATAAAGTTTTTAGGAGAGGATAAACAGAAGACTATAAAGAATTCAATCATCGCGCGGATAATTGAATTTTTATTATGGACTTTAGTCTGTCGAATGCGAGCTGAGAGAGTCTGATCTGTTTAAGAATCGTCTAGTTGTTATGAGATGTTAGGTTCTCTGGATCGTTTCTGGATTTTAAAAATAGTCTTCTGCGAGACACCGATTGCTTTTAATGAGGTCACTCTGTGACAATCCAAGGCTGTCAGTCTCAGGATTTCTCGGTATTTGGTCATCCTTGGTGACCTCACTTCATAATGAATTCGCATCGTGGGATGCATAAATCCATTATGAAGTGATTTCCAAGAGACCGAAATCATGATTTCCGCAGCGAGAATCTAATGGAGAGCACTGTTTAGTTTTGCCTGAGTTTTCTATTTTAAGCAGCAAGGTTGAGCCTCCCATTATATCTGCAGATAAGAGTTGTATGACAGCCGGAGGATCGGTTGAAGAATATTCTGTTATTGCAGAAACTCATTGTTGTGCTCCAAAACCCGGAAAGAATATCCCCGTCGCGAAAGGTCTGCTGCTTTCAGGGCGACAAGGTTAATGTCTGAGTTCATAGCACCGGCGATCTGGCAGACGCTGTATCCCTGATAGATATAATCAATGACTTCCTCATCCGGCAACATGATCTGCGCGGCAAAGAGGTTGGCCTCGTACTCCATGACACTGCGGTTCATATCAAAGAGGTTAAATTCCTGAAAAAGCGAGGCCTGCCTCCGGTGAAGCTGGTCATGACCAATCTCGTGCAGCAGGACGATCTGGCGCATAGGCTCCTTGAGATCTTCTTTCACAAAAATACAGCGGTTCCGCTTCAGAATCTTATAGACCCCTTTCTGCTTTTGGAAGGGGGCATCATAAATCCGGATATTCAGTTCCTTTGCAATGACTTCCGGATCGCGGCTTCCGGTTCTGTGAAGGAGCCGGTCAGCTGTCCGGATAATGTGATCGGTGTTGTTAAGATGCATCACATCACCTCCCTGCCTGGAGAAAAATTTATTTTCAGGCTGACTGTTCCTTTAATCCGGACTGTCTGTATGTTTCTGATATTTCTTCGGCGTATATTTTTTATTGTTCCGTTTGGCATCCACATAGGCCTGCTGGATCGCAAACATGAGGGCATCCATATCTTCTTCCGCCATTTTCCCTCCGGCAAACAGTCCCGTCAGCTCAGAAACAAGTTGCCGGGCATCTTTTTTTCCCCGATAGCCAAACTGCTCTTCTGCAGATAAGACAAAGGCTTCCTCATCCGTCAGAAGATAGGGAACGGAGACATCCAGAACCTTAGCCAGCGCTTCATAGACCTTTCTGGTTCTGGGAAGCGCTTTTCCACTTTCCCAGTCAATCACAGTGCGGCGGGACTTTCCGACTTTTTCCGCAAGCTCGACCTGTGACAGGTTATGGTGCGTCCTTGCTTCTTTTATCTTTTCTCCAAATGTCATTTTGAAATTCCTCCGGCGATTGTGATGTTAAGATGCATATCATTCTTGACAAGTGCAGTTAAGCTGCATATAATTTAAAGTGTATTTTAACTGCACTTATTATACAATGAACTGCACAGCAGGTCAAGGAAAACGGCAAAGACCTCTCAAGGCATCACTATCCGTTAAGTGAAAAGTCTGTTTCCTTTTCTGCTGCGGGATAACCTATCCTGTCAGACAGCTGCGCAGTGGGAAAGGAGACCGTGGGACAATGAGCAGGAAGACAACGGGCGCATGGAACGCGATCCATTCCATGTGCAGACTGCAGGGAATAAAGGAGCAGGAACTGTATGGCAAAGCCCGGATGTTGCTGGGGATCTACCGGCGTGTCTGTTGGTCCGTACTGGGGAGTGTGGACTGCGTCGCAGAAGATGTGGATTACTGTTATGGCTCGGACTTGGACAGAGCGCTGGTCTATCTGGAGACGTTTGCGCCGGACAGAGAGCGGGAGCATTTCGAGGCGCGTATCAAGATCCTTTTTGAAACCCGCTGGATGTTGGAACTGGTGGAAAGTGCGATGCTGCGGGTCAAGGAATTTCCGGATGGAGGCGATCAGTATTTTGAGATCCTTTCCAAAAGTTATCTGACCCGGTGGAAGTATACAGAGTCGGAGATGCTGGAGCTTCTGCATCTGGAGCGCAGCCGCTTTTATGATAAAAAGAAGGAGGCGGTCATGATCTTCGGGATCGCCTTGTGGGGAGGTATGATCCCGGGAATGAAGAATCATCTTCGAGAGATGCAAAAGGAAGCCGGCTGTGCATGGAACGGTCCGACATAGTTCCGACAACAGTCCGCTGAGATCCCTACGGAAAGTCCGACGGTTCATCCGCTAAACTGTCTATGCTGGATGAGCTGCAGCGTAACAACTGAATAGTATGAAGGAAAGCCCTATGGCCTGAAAAGGTCACAGGGCTTTTTTTGCGCCCAAATATGCGGCTGCTGCTTCCGGCAAGGTCAGATTCTGACATTTTGCTTTTTCAGAAGAAAGGAAGGCAGCGCGTATGCGGGGGAGGATTCGCATTGCACCGGAAGCCGATATAAATCGGGATGAGCCGAGTTTATCTGTAAGGACACGACTGATCCAACAAAGGCTCGGCCGGTCACCTCCGGTTCTGAATAGTTGCCATTTACAGCATTTCAGATCGGAGGGAAAAGATGACATTTGATATGAGACCTTGTGGAGAAAGAATCCGAGAGCTTCGGAAAAGAAAAGGGTTGACACAGGAGGCTATGGCTGCAGAGCTACATATCAGCGATACACATCTTCGTAAGCTGGAAGCGGGACAGAGAAGTGCTTCGATTGAACTGTATATCGAGATCTCCCAGTATTTTGAGGTCAGCCTGGACTATCTGCTGTTGGGAAGAAGGCAGGTTGCCGAGCCGGTGAAAGCGGAGCTGAAAGACGTGATGGACAGACTTGCAAAGATCGCGGCGGAACTCTGAAAGGGAACCGGTCGCAAAAGTACCGGTGACCGGTCCTGCCAGGCGCTAAAAAGAACAGAGCGATCTAATTACACTTACTTTAGAGCCACGGAAGTGGTTCTTGTGTTCTTTGACAACTGAATATACATTTCATCTGGCACATTCCTTCTTCAAAGAGCCTGCGCGGGATCCGCCATGAGGAAGCAGAAAGCATTTTAAGTAAGAGTACTTGCTGCTTCGGAGCGACAAAGATCCATGGCAAATGCCGGGGCTGTACCCGGCGGGGCGATGATATGAAGAAGGGGACAATGATACTTCCGTCTTCGGGCGGCTCGGCGAGAACCGCGGAGGGGTGAGACTCCCATGAGGGCAGAGAAGCAGCTCTGCCGCCGGATGAATTTCCCAGCGGGCGTGTCTGCCCGGTTCTCCGGGACGTCGTGGACAAATAGGAGGACGAGCATAGGTAAATGAGCGATGGGCATCTGCCGGACAGTTTCGGACAGAGGCCCATCTTTCCATACGGTAGCCTGCAGTTTTGGTTTGAATGCTGCAGGCAGCAAGGAGGTACGGTTGGATTTGAAAATCGATCCGGAGTTTGCCGGAAAGATCCCTCCGCTGACCGATGAGGAATACCGGCAGCTGGAGGAGAACATCCTGGAGGAAGGCAGTGTCATCAATCCCCTGATCATATGGAATGGCGTGATCGTGGACGGGCATAACCGATACCGCATTGTGCAGAAACATCCGGAGATCCCGTATCAGACCTACGAGAAGGAATTTCCGGATCGGTATGCCGTAATTGCCTGGATCTGCAAGAACCAGCTGGGACGGCGGAACCTGACCCCGGAACAGAGGAAATACCTGATCGGGAAGCAGTATGAGGCAGAGAAGGCTTCCATTCCCAATATCACAGGAAGGAATCAGTTTTCAGAACAGGTTAGTGGACAAAATGACCACCAACCTGTCTCGGAAAAGACCAGCCAGAGGATCGCCAAAGAGGTTGGGGCCAGTGAACGGTTTGTCCGCCGTGCGGAAGAATTTGCTCACGGCGTTGATATGGCCGAGGAAGTATCCCCCGGCATAAAAGACGAGATCCTGTCCGGGAAGCTAAAAGGAAGCGATCAGGCCGTCCGAGCCATCGGGAAGGCAAAGCCTGAACAGAGGAAGAAACTGACCAGGGAATTGCAGGATCCTTCTCCTGCTTCAAAGATGAAACGATCACAAACTTGTCCGGATCCGGGAGCAAATCCAGATAGCAGCGGTGCAACCGCCCGGGCAGGAGAGATAGATGGCGGAACAGGCAAGGAAGATACTCTCCGATCTGTGGCAGGTGAAGCCCGCCGCACAAAGGCCGAGGAGCTGCAGGCCATACAGGAAATCTCTGACAACCTGCTCACTTCAGATGGGCAGGGGACCGCAGAGGACATGCTGTATGAACTGCAGGATGCCCTGCACATGCTGACGGACCGCTGGGATCTCTGCTTTGTCACATATAAAGGGATTTATCGGAAGAAGAAATACCACAGACAGGTAAAAGCACTTGCCTGGGAAGGAATGGAATATCTGAACAAAATACGGAAGGAGCCGGATGATGAAAATGGATGAACTGACTTATAGAGAAATCACATTAAACAGCAGACAGCTGGAAGTGCCAAGAGAAGCATACCAGAGGGAACTGAATACGGTGCGGGTACATAAGATCGCGGCGGAGTTTGATGAGCGGATTGCCAATGAACCGAAGGTGAGCTGCCGGAATGGGCACTACTATGTATTTGACGGCCAGCATACCATTGCTGCCAGAAAATATCGAAACAAGGGCAGGGATCTTCCAATCCGGTGCAAGGTCTACTACGGCCTGACCGAAGCGGATGAGGCGCTTCTCTTTGCGCAGCAGACGGGGGCATCGGCCAGTCTGACAGCCGGAGCGAAGATCCGGGCACTGATCTTTGCCGGAGACCCGGAAGCGACAGCGTTCTTCCGGGCAACGGAGAGCATCGGGCTGCGGCTGGATTACGGACAGCAGCGCGGGAAGAAGCGGCTTGCCTGTATCGCGACGGCTTTCCGGGAATTTCATAAGGTGGGAGCAGAGCGGTATAAGGAAGCGCTGTCCATCATTCTGGAGGCCTGGGATGGTGATCCGGATTCGCTCCGTGCGGAGACGGTACAGGGGATGCTCCGGTTCGTGGATCTCTATTATGGAGAGTATGACCGGACGAGACTGGTCCGACGCTGCCGCCGGGTAGACCCGCTGGTGATCTACCGGGAAGGCAAGGCGATGGCCTCCAATCTGCCGGGCTTTAAGAAGTATACCTATCAGGTACTTCTGATCTATAACGGTTCCAGCAAAAAAGCGGCCCTGCCGATGAAGTTCTGATGACGGGGGAAGCCGATGGGAATGAGAGCAGACTGGATTTACCGACGGGGAGATCTCTACCTTGCCAACCTGAATCCGTTCAAGGGATCGGAGCAGGGCGGGAAACGTCCCGTGCTGGTCCTGCAGAACAATACCGGGAATCTGCACAGTTCTACGATCATCGTGGCAACGATCACTTCGCAGGAGAAAAAGAAGGGACAGCCGACGCACTATCCTCTGCCGCCGGTCGGCAGGCTGAAGATGGCATCCGTAGTACAGCTGGAGCAGATCAGAACGATCGACAAATGCCGGGTGGTGGAATATCTGGGGAAGGTTCCGGCAGAGAATATGAGAGAGATCAATCAGGCAATCAAAGTAAGCCTCGGAATGATCCACATTCCGGGGAAATTTAAGATAGGGTTATCAAAAGCGGAGGAATAACACATGTTTGAGGAAAAGATAGAAGAAATGAACAGAGAACCGATAGTTACAGCAGCTTCCGGTGCGGAATACGGAAAACGTACATACACCGTGGATGAAATACAGGATATTCTCGATATCAGCCGCTCCTCTGCTTATAACCTTGTGAAAAAGAATCTGTTCCGCAGTGTCCGGATTGGTGGCCATATCCGGGTATCCAAACGGAGTTTCGATGAATGGCTGGATACACAGCTATAAGGATTTGTCAAGGATGTCGTCAGAGCCGGCGACATCCTTAATTTTTGGACTGGAGTTCGATATGATGACGGCAGACAACAGCCAATAGCGACAAAGGAGGTCGGGTAAATGAACGAGAAACGTGAAGCAACGAGTATGTCCGCCCGTCAGATGGGGATGCTTCTTGGTCTTGGAAAGACAGACACCTACTGGTTGATCAAAAAGAAACTGTTCACCGTTGCCAAAGTCAATGGCAAGATGCGGATCATGAAGGACAGTTTTGAAAAATGGTATCAAAGCCAGTCGCACTACAAGAAGGTAGCTCCGGAGGAGGCCAGAAAATGGCCGGAAAGGAGAAAAAATGGCATCCATCATTAAACGAAAGAAAAAATATTCCGTTGTCTATTCCTATTTTGACGAAAACGGGAAAAAGCATCAGAAATGGGAAACCTTCGACAACAATGCCGAAGCAAAGAAGCGAAAGGCAGAGATCGAATGCGAACAGGAAAATGGGACATTTACGATACCCACAGCTAAAACGGTCAATGACCTTTTGGATGAGTATTTTGCCATCTATGGGGTAAATAACTGGGCCATGTCTACATACGAATCGCGGCGCAACCTTATGAGTAACTATGTAAGGCCCCTGATCGGAGAAATGCAGCTGTCTGCGCTGAACACAAGAGTGATGGATCAGTTTTATCGAAGCCTGCAGAAAGTGAAGTCGGTTGTAGTAAACCATGTACAGCCGAAGAATGATTATCTGACTGCGCATACGATTCGTGAAATTCATAAGATCCTGCGGAATGCTTTTAATCAGGCTGTGAAGTGGGAGCTGATGCCGAAAAATCCGGCAGTTAACGCGACGCTCCCGAAAGAGGAGCATGTACCACGGAACATCTGGACGGCGGAAACACTTTTCAAGGCACTGGATGTATGTGATGATGACATGCTGAAGTTGGCCTTGAATCTGGCTTTCTCCTGTTCCCTCCGCATGGGTGAGATGCTGGCTCTGACCTGGGACTGCGTAGACATCGCGCCGGAAAGCATTGCATCTGGCCGGGCCAGTATCTATGTGAATAAGGAGCTGCAGAGGGTCAACCGCGATGCTATGGATAAGCTGGACGAGCGCGGTGTGATCTTAAAGTTTCCGCCGGCCTTCGCCAGCACGCATACGCGGCTGGTTCTGAAAGAGCCGAAGACCAAAACCAGTGTCCGCAGGATCTTTCTTCCCAAAACAGTGGCGGAAATGCTGGGGGAGAGGAGAAAAGAGATTGAGGAATTAAAGGAACTGTTCGGCGATGAATTTCTGGACTTTGACCTGGTGTTCTGCTCTTCCAACGGCAGGCCGATCGAAAGCCAGATCATCAACCGAGCCTTTGACAAGCTGATCCGGGACAATGGTTTCCCGAAGGTGGTATTCCATTCTCTGCGCCATACCAGTATTACCTACAAGCTGAAGCTGAACGGCGGCGATATGAAGTCAGTACAGGGTGATTCCGGGCATGCACAGCTGAAGATGGTAGCGGATGTATACTCTCACATCATTGACGATGACCGCAGGCTGAACGCGCAGAGATTTGAAGAAACCTTCTACTCTGGAAAGAGTGGAACGGATACAGACGCTGAATCTGCGGAGACAGCCGCACCGGCAGCATCGAAGCAGGAAAGCGATCAGGAAGCACTGATCCGTATTTTGAAAAATCCGGAGATGGCGGCGCTCCTGAAGTCGCTGGCACAGAGCTTATGAGTATCATCATACAGGTACAGGAATCAAACATTCATCTGAAGATATGCTACATAGGGCAGGTTTGACCGATTGCACGGGTCAGCCTGCCCCTCTTTTTTTGTATGATTGGCGATTGAATTACAGCTTCAATGATAGGATGCCAGAGCACGGCTATAATGGGATCCATCAGGATCACGGCGATATAGCTGCAGGATGATCCTATCCCGAGCCGCAGTTTTGTCCAAAATAATAGGAAATGACAAAACTGCGACAGAGAAACCATATATCTTGGCAAATCTAAAAATAATTGCCAAGATATATTGCTTTTTTGACCTGACTTTCTTTTTTACTGTCTGTGACTCAGTTACAGGTTCAATGACGACAGGAAAAAAGATATTATAATAGGATTTTCAGAAAGCCTGAATATACATGATCCCAACTAAAGCAGTTATTTCTATTGCCTTTTCGTTAGAAAAAGAGTATATTTTTTCTAACAAAAGGAGGCGCAAGGATGAGTCGTAAGAAATTCCAGGCACTCATAGAAGAAAGAATTGATGAAATGCAGTTGGGCAGTGTTTTTGTGACATCTGATTTTGTTAATATAGCTCCAACTGCTGCCATCAATATGTCTTTATCTCGTCTTGTTAATGCTGGGAAAATTCGTCGGATTTTAAGAGGAATTTACGATAAACCCCGCTTTAGTAAACTTCTGAATGAATCGATTACTGCGGATCCTTCCAAAGTGGCATATGCCATTGCGAGAAAAAACAGATGGTCGATCATACCTATGGGTGATACAGCCTTGAATATGTTAAGACTGTCCACTCAGGTCCCTGTGGTTTGGCAATATGTCAGTGATGGCCCATATAAAGAATACAGTTACGATAATATACATATTTCGTTTCGCAGAACATCAAATAAGGAATCCACGGGATATTCTTACATGACGGGTCTGATCATACAGGGGATTAGAGCTCTTGGTAAGGCTCATGTCAATGAGGCGGCCATAAGCACATTAAGAGAGCAGTTATCCTCTGAAGAAAAGAAAGCCTTGATGGATGAAGCCCAAGGGACAACGGCATGGATTTTCGATTATATAAAAGAGATTTGTGAGGAGACAGGTAAATGAAACGAGACGATATACAAAGAATGGCGCATGATATTATTGAGCGCGGTGCTGTCGAAAATGACTATATCGAATACAAAAAATCTGCTTTGATGAAGGATAAAATACTTAAGACAGCTTGTGCTTTTGCAAATAATTATATGAACCGGGAGATAAGTTTACTTTTTATTGGTATTGAAGAAGTTGATGACGATGCGACTGGTGAAAAGGCTGTTCCTGTCAGGCCTATAACAGGAATTGATGAGGCAAAGATTGAAACGATAGAGAACACCTTGAAGTCACTTTTTTCGCATATTCATCCAAGGATAGAGTATAAATTGATCCAGGATGAAATTGATGAGAGGCAATATATCATTCTTGCGGTTGAACCGGGGAATGATGGCCCTTATGAAACGGACGAACGAGCAGAAAAGGATAAAAAGATCAATCTTAAGGCTGGAAGATACATCCGAGTTCGACGAGATAGCCGTAAGCCTAACAAAAGAGAAGAATTTGAACTCTTGAAGAAGTTTGCGGATTATCATTTCTCCTCTGAGTTGAATGATACTGCTACATTGGATGACTTGAATTATGAGTACATGAAAGAGTATCTGGTAAGAACGAATGCTGCCGAGGATATTCGATCCTTATCTAAGCTTGATATGGCCAGGTCAATGGGATTGATCAGTGAGAGTGAATATGGTGGCTATCGGGCAAAAAACTTTGCGGTACTTATGTTTGCTGACCGGCCGGCAGATTTTATCCCGTATGCGTGGGTAGAAGTTATCCGGGAGGCTGTTGGGACAGATAAGATGGAGTCGAGGATATTTAGCGGTCCGATATGGATTCAGGCGCAGCAGGTTATTCGGTATTTTAAAGATGAGATCCAGGCATCCTACAATGTACGCGACAGTATCACAAATGTAACCCATGTAGTATATAATTGGCCGGAAGTCATGTTCTCGGAGTTGGCGACTAATTGTATTCTTCATAAAGAATATTCCCGTAAGGATTATGTGGGCATCTATTGGTATAGTGACCATATGACATTTATCAACCACAATCGCCCGCTTCCGCCGGTGACGATCCAGGATCTGAATGAAAAGACAGAATTTGCGGATCGACAGTATCTAAACAAAGAGTTGAAGGAAATGTTCTTTGCTTTGAAGCTAGTTCAATCATATGGTTCGGGAATCCGCAGAGCAAAGAAAGCCATGTCAGATAATCATTCCCCTAAACTTGTTTTTGAACCGAGTGAGGAAGATGAAAAAGACTACACGCAAGTAACAGCGTATATCAACGAGGAGTTTGCTGCAATCCGAAACGAAGAGAAGGAAAAAGAGGGTAGGGATAAAGAAAAAACTACCCCCATTATTCCCCCCCTTACTACCCCCAACACAACCAGGGAAAAGATTCTTTTGATGATTGAAGCAAATCCGGAAATAACGAGAAAACAAATAGCTGAAGGAATCGGCATCTCTGTAGACGGAGTTAAATATCATTTAAGGAAACTGTCAGATGAAAAAATTCTTCAGTATGAGGGAACTAGCAGAAAAGGCAGGTGGAGAATCCTGTCGCATAAGAGGTAATTTGGTGTTGCTATACTGGATAATTCGAAATCCGCGTATGACCAATCATCATGCGGCAGCATTTGTTAGGAAATTTCGGAACACTGACCCCGTTCCTGTTTTTACATAGCCAGCTAATTGCTTGCTAATTGGATGGTCTGAAATTAGCAAAAATCAGCCATCATTCATTAGGAAAATCCGATAAGCTGACTCGTAGAAATGCTGGAAAATCAAGGATTTGCGGGCATCGGACGTCACGTGTGAGTATGAAATTAGAGCTACTCCTAAGCGGTAGGTCGGGTGTTCGAGTCACCTCGCGGACGCCAGAAATCCCGCGGAAAATCAAGGTTTCTTGGTTTTCCGCTTTTCTCATCTCTACATAAAATCCCCTCGATTTCTGTTAGCCAGCTAACACCGCAGGTTCCACGTTCGATACCATCTGCCTTTGTTAGCCAGCTAACCTGTT
>JAGAXP010000131.1 GCA_017940955.1 Oribacterium sp. | reverse complement strand
GTGGTGCTGGTGATAGCGATGTTCATAGGACTGGGACAGGCCGAGAAGATCGTGTCGGCGCTCCTCGATATCGGAAGAGCCAAGGGATATCAGTTTGTATATCTGGCACCTCAGGAGATGCTGATCCAGTTTTTCTCTATCTCCCTTATATTTGCGGCCCTTATAGGACTTCCTCTCATATTCTATGAGGCATACGCATTTATGAGTCCGGGACTCAGGAAATCTGAAAAGCTGTTTTTTCTTCTGGCTCTCATCTTTGGAATCATTTTCGGATTTTTGGGAATACTTTTTGCCTACAAAGTACTGATTCCGTTTATGCTTTATTTCCTTTTGGATATGAGTAAAGGCGTAAGCGTCGCGGCAGCCATAAGTGTCGGAAATTATATTTCCTTCCTCATGACCATTTTTATCATCTTTGCGGTGATATTTGAGTTCCCTGTAGTCACGGTACTTCTCACTCAGATGGGAATACTGAAAGTAGAGTGGATGAAAAAAGCCCGCAAGGTAATGATCGTTGTGATCTTTATCATGGCAGCTATCGTTACACCGCCGGATATAGTATCCCAGATAATGGTGGCCCTGCCTATGATCCTTCTGTACGAGCTTAGCGTCATCCTCTGTACCATATTCGGAGTCTTCAAAAAGAAACCGGCTGAGGAATCTTCGGAGGTTGGAGAAGGAGAAGTTTGAAGTTGGTGAAGAAGTATACATAAAAGCAAAGATTGACAGAATCCCAGGCGGAGAGGCTGTGATGTACAGACTTGAGACTCCTGAAGGGACAGTTGTCTGGGCAAAGGAACACGAAATTGAGAAACGAAAAGACTGATTGGGATTCAAAGAATATACAGGACCTATTGTAAAAAATAGTTTTCATCACTATTTGTGCTGCCGTTTGAAAGCGGCGGAATGAGGATTAGTGTGAAAAATACTTTTCATCACTATTTGTGCCGCCGACCAAAGGCGGCGGAATGGGTATCAATATGAATTACGCGGAGATAAAGCATTTTGATATAGCAAACGGACCCGGAGTGAGACTCAGCCTCTTTGTTTCCGGATGCACTCATGCATGCCCGGGGTGCTTTAACAAAATCGCCTGGGACTTTAATTACGGTAAAGAATTCACCAAAGAAGTAGAGGACAGTATTCTCGACGAACTATCTGACGAAGCATACCAGGGTATTACGCTTTTAGGCGGAGAGCCCTTTGAGCCACAGAACCAAAAAGGACTTGTATCCCTCGTGAAAAGATATAAGGAAAGATATCCGGAAAAAGACCTCTGGATATTCTCGGGATATCTCTTTGATGAAGATATGCTTGGCCGCATGTGGTCACAGCATCCCGAAACCCGGGAGATCCTTGAAAGAACCGACGTCCTCGTTGACGGGGAATTCAAACAGGACCTAAAGGACATAACCCTCCTCTATAAAGGCTCCTCAAACCAGCGAACCATCGACGTCCAAAAGTCCCTCAAAGCAGGCCACATAATCCTTTGGGCCCCCGGAGACAACCTCACTGTTTCCAACACATCACATTTCTAAAAAACTATTGTACAATCGCCATAAAAAAACATAGCCAGAGGACACCCGTTTATAATGGTTGAGTCGGTGAACTCAGAGATAACCTTACTATTTTAAGATTATCTAATTTCAAATAGCATTTCCGGAATATAAAACGTAGCCGTAGCAGGAGGGCATCCATTTAAAGGCGTTGAGCCGAGTCGAGAAAAATTAAAATCGGACCCCTTAGAAGCAGTTGATCTATTTTTCTTAGCCCCTCGCCAAGTCAGATTTTTCATAAAGAAAATATCTGACATTGGCGAGGGTCTACTGCTTCTTAGGGGTCCGATTTTAAATTTTTCCGACGAGGCGACTCGCCTTTAAATGGATGCCCTCCTGCTACGGCGTATCATTTCATTAAAATTATAACCAAAAAATAAATTACCCATATAGACTTAATAAAAACTATATTCTGCCGATATGAATGATAGACAGTGTAAAAATCTCAGCAGTAATACAAAATTCATACCAGGCAGGAGGCAGTATGAGTAAATCAGGAAAGAGAAAGACAGAGAACGGCAATGGTAAATTTGTGAGCCTTGCTGTACGCATACCCACCGTCGTTGTCGGTGCGGTTCTTGTCGTAATTGTGATCATTTGCATAGCTTTTGGTATCTTAACTACGAGATCCATCAATGAGCTTGCACAGAAACAGATCAGCAATGTTGCAAAGGAAAATGTTCTTACTATCCAGAAATATATGGATGGTATGAAGATGTATGCTGATGCCCTTGGGGACGGCGTAATGAATTACAGAAAGCTGGGAAGAGAAGACGGAGAAGCAGCAATAGTAGGGGCACTGACAAGAGCTGTGGAATCCGGCAGGATTTTCTCCGCCTATTTTGCCTTTGAGCCTAATGCTTTTTTCAGTGGTACAGATAAAGGATTATCGTATTACGTATATAAAAGCGGAACCGGAACGGCAACGGATATCCTTTATGATTACGATTCCTATGGCGGGGCGGATTACTATGCACCTACCAAGGCAAGCCTCAGTACGCATCTTACGGATCCGTATGAATATGAGCTGTCAGACGGAACTGTAGTCTGGCTCATAACCTTAAGTACTCCAATTGTTGAAAACGGCAGATTCATCGGTGTCGCAAATTGCGATATGCTTGCGGACACGTTAAAGGATCTTGAATATACAAACGGCGATTACAAGACTTCCTATATGACTGTGACAGATGAGAATAATACATACATTGTTCATTCCAAGTTACCTGAAATGGTTGGACAGGTTGTGGATTTTGATGAAGCAATAGTCAAGCGTGTTATAGGTGGAGAAACAGTAATAAAGCCCCATGCCCAGGATAAGATTGACGGAGTATCAGCCATTGCAGTATTTGCTCCGGTGCAGCTGGAGGGATCGGATCTTCATTGGGTTCTTACAAATATAGTTCATAACTCGGAAGTATATGGCCCGGTTTATACATCTATACTGATAATCGTAGTGATAGGTTTAGTGGGCATCATAGTTCTCGGATTTGTTGCTTTGACAGTTGTCCGTTCTTCCCTTGCGCCTATAAAGCCGCTTATGAAAACTGCGGAGGATGTGGGAGAATTCCGGCTTTCTGACTCCCGGAATGATTACGATTATCCAAACAATGAATTCGGAAAGCTGGCGGAGACCTTCCTTTCCATGTCTGATAACCTGAAGGCCATAATTACGGATGTGGGTGCGGTTCTCGGCGGAATGGCAGAAGGAGACTTTACTGCAAACAGCTCATGTCCGGAAAAGTATGTTGGGGACATGAAAAATGCCCTAATTTCCATTAACTCCATTCAGGATACCCTGGGGAATACTCTTAAGGATATAAGTGAATCTGCTGAGAGGGTGGCAGTGAATTCATCTCAGATCTCAGACGGATCACAGGCATTGGCACAGGGCGCTACCGAGCAGGCGGGCTCTGTTCAGGAGCTTAGCAGCACCATTAATGATGTAAGCGAAGAGGTTAAACATAATGCGGCCAATGCAGCAAACGCCAGCAGCATAGCACTCCGCACCAAGGAAGCCATTGCTGTAAGTAACGAAGAGATGAGCAAGCTTACAGCATCCATGGATTCTATAGAGGAAGCCTCCAATAAGATTCAGGATGTCATCAGCATCATTGACAATATCGCATTCCAGACCAACATTCTTTCACTTAATGCAGCCATAGAGGCTGCCAGAGCCGGTCAGGCAGGAAAAGGCTTTGCGGTTGTGGCGGATGAGGTTGGGAACCTTGCAAAGCGCAGTCAGGAAGCGGCTCAGAGTACCAGCGATCTCATCCAGATGGTTACAGAGGCTGTAGACAGAGGAAAAGGCATCACCGATGATACGGCAGAGGCATTGGAAAGAGTTTCGGGCTATGCGGATGAGACCAATGACATGATCAAAGAGATTTCAGATGCATCTGTGAACCAGTCGGAGGCTCTTGAACAGATAAGCATCGGCATCAGCCAGATAGCAGAAGTAGTCCAGACCAATTCCTCAACCTCTGAGGAAAGCGCGGCAGCCAGCATTGAGCTTGCCAATGAAGCAAATAAGCTGAAGGAAATCGTAAAGCCTTTCAAGCTTAGGTAATGGGAATTTTGTCGTATAAATGCTTAAGTATCGAGAGGTGAAAAGAGTATGTCTAATATAAGAAATGATAAAAATAAAAAAAGACCATACATGAGCCTTGCAGTGCAGATACCTATGGTGCTGGCAATTACCGTATTTATAGTCATCGCCATTATGTGCATTGTTTTCGGGATAGTTACCTTCAGAAACATAGACTCAATGGTTCAGACCCAGATAGAAAACATCGCGGATCAGAACGTGGTTACGGTACAGAAATATGTCAGCGGTATCGAGATTTATGCAAGCTCTCTTGGCGACAGTATAATGAATTACCGCGAGATGGGAAAAGAAAAGGGCGAGGAGGCTATCCTTGAGGCCATGAAAGAGGCCGTTAATTCCGGAAAGGTATTTTCTGCCTACTATGCATTTGAGCCTAATGCTTTCTTCCCGGACACACCGGACGGACTTTCCTACTATGTTTACAAGAGCGGCAACAGCCTCGGTGTAGACATTCTGAATGACTACGACAGCTACGGCAGTGCCGATTACTATGTACCTGCAAGGGATAAGCAGATCACTCATATCACAGATCCTTACGTTTGGGAGTGTGAGGACGGTTCGGTGGTTCATCTGATTACATTGTCCACACCTATCGTGGATAACGGAAAGTTCATCGGAGTTTCCAACTGTGATGTAGAGCTCAGTTCCCTTGAGGGTCTTGAGTATTCCAACGGTGGCTACAACAGTGCGTATGTTACTGTTAATGACTCCAACAAGACCTATCTTGCAAACTCAGCAGATTCCTCTGTTGTAGGTGAGACAGCAGATTTTTCGGATTCCATCATTGAAAGCGTTACAGGCGGACAGAAACTCCTTAAATCAGTTAAAGACAACATCGGCGGCAAGGATTCCTTTGCGATTTTCGTGCCGGTGAAGATGACAGGAACTGATATCAACTGGGTTCTTACCAGTATCGTTCATAAAGATGAAGTGAGAGCAGCGGTTTACCAGTCACTTTTGATCGTTGCCATCATAGGAATCATAGGAGTTGCTGCACTTGTGGTGATCTCTTCAATTGTGGTCAGAAGATCCCTCGCTCCGGTTAAGCCTCTTATGAAGATCGCCGAAAATGTCGGGGAGTTCAGGCTCAGTGAAGTGGATGATAATTACAAGTATCCCAATGATGAGATCGGTGAGCTGGCCGGAACATTTACACACATGGCCGATAACCTGAAGCGTATAATCGAGGATCTCGGATTCATGCTTTCTGTTATGTCGGATGGTGATTTTACGGTAGAGAGCACCTGCCCCGGAAATTATGTGGGGGATATGAGGTCAGCCCTTGATTCCATGAATACCATCAAGTCAACTCTCGGAAGAACTCTTAAGGATATCAGCGTTTCCGCAGGTAAGGTATCGGACAATTCTACACAGATTTCCGATGGTTCCCAGGCTCTGGCCCAGGGTGCAACCGAGCAGGCGGGTTCCGTTGAGGAGCTTAGTTCCACCATCAGTTCGGTAAACGACAAGGTGCAGACCAATGCTGCCAATGCCGAAAAGGCGAGCAAGATTGCCATGCGCACCAAGGATGCCATTACCGAGAGTAATCAGGAAATGCACAAGCTTACCTCTTCCATGGATGAGATCGAGGAAGCTTCCAACAAGATCCAGGATGTCATCAGTATCATTGATAATATCGCTTTCCAGACCAATATCCTTTCTCTAAATGCTGCCATTGAGGCTGCAAGAGCAGGTCAGGCCGGTAAGGGCTTTGCGGTTGTTGCGGATGAGGTAGGAAATCTTGCGAAGCGCAGTCAGGAAGCGGCTCAGAGCACCAGCGACCTGATCCAGATGGTTACAGAGGCTGTAAACAATGGAAAGGGTATCACTGATGATACCGCGGATGCCCTTGAAAAGGTTTCGGGCTTTGCGGATGAGACCAATGAGATGATCGGTCAGATTTCCGAGGCTTCCCACAAGCAGGCGGATGCCCTTGCCCAGATAAGTATCGGTGTAGGACAGATTTCGGAGGTTGTTCAGAATAACTCTTCAACTGCGGAGCAGAGCGCTGCGGCAAGTATCGAGCTTGCGAACGAGGCGAAGAGGCTGTATGAGTTGGTGGAACGCTTCAAGTTACCTTAAGTGAATATAGAGGATGCCGTTCACGGCATCCTCTTTTTTTGCTTTATAGGAAAGTGCATTCACTGGATATTTGGTGTAACATATGTTCGCTCCTAAAAAATGGGTAAATTCAATAAAGGCTTTATCTCAAGGCCTTAAATGGTTACAATTATTTATGACTTCTCATTTGCGAGGTGAGG
>JAGAXP010000130.1 GCA_017940955.1 Oribacterium sp. | reverse complement strand
GTTAAACCAGCTTTTGCAATGGTCAAGGATTATGGAGTCTGACGTTATGACATTTTCTTTTTCCCATAAAGATTTATCGACAGCTTTCAGGATCTGAATGTCCAGAGTAACCTTGTAGCTTTCTGCTATTTCTGCAATAAGAGATTTAAGCCTACCCGAATTAGAAACTGGTTCATCAAGCAAAATATGGATATTTTTAGCTCCAAGTTCCTCTAGTGTACCTAAAAGAATCTCAATAGCCTTTTCAGTCTCAGGGATTATCCTGTAGGTGCCCCGAAGTGCGGCAAGATCACGTATTGTTCCGTCCTGGCAGAGAAACAAGACTGAGTCGCTGATCATTACTTCCAGTGTGATAATAGTATTAAACCCATCAATCCATACTTCTTCTCCGTAAATTGATGATTTTTCCTTTCCTTTTCGAATTTCTAACTGTTCTTTGGTGGCAACGCTCCTCATAAGTGCCAACCTCTGGCGCTCTGAAAACATAAAATGATTCCCGACAAAGGTTGAGGCCTGTTTAAGATCATATCCTTCATTTATAAGGTAACATATATGACGTGAGGCTGACCGCATATCCTTAACTACACTTTCTGAAAAGTTCCTGTCATCCTCAGGTACATATCCTCGTTTCGCGTTCATTGATCATCCTCCCCGCAAAGGATTTTCTCATAGTTAACCGGATCTATAGCTCCCTCAGTGTTGATAAGTAAAATAGTTGAGTTTTCATCTATATTTCAGATATTCCTTAACTCCCGGTCTTTAAGTAATTCAAGGAGTAGTCCGTACGTCATGGCACCGGATTCCCCGGAAACAACAGCCGGATCCCCATGCTCCGGAAACGCATAAGCTCGCATACCTCTTTCCGTTATACAATCATCGCAAGCACAGTAAAATGAGACTGCATCTCTTAGAACCGGCCATGTGATACTACAAGGTGTTCCACAGTTAAGTCCGGCCATGATGGTTTCAGGATCACCCTCAATAGCATGCGGTTTCCCATCTGCTTTTTCCGCTGACATATAAACACATGCTACGGTACTTGGTTCAGCAACTGTAATAATTGGTGGATCCTCCTTAAAGACATTCATAAGAAAACTTGTGACACCTCCTGCCATCGCGCCTACTCCTGCCTGCAGAAACACATGAGTCGGTTTTCTCCCTCCCATCTGTCCGAGAATTTCCTGAGCCATTGTAAGATATCCTTCTATGATGTGACGGGGAGTCTCCTCATATCCTTCCCAAGACGTATCCTGAACCAGAATCCATCCATTTTCTTTGGCAAGCTTCTTTGAAAGGGCAACTGTCTTATCATAGTTTAGATCCGTTATCAAAACAGAACTCGCCCCTGCCTCTTCAATTGCTTGTTTTCTTGACTCAGCAGATCCCTTCGGCATCAACACATGCGACTTACACCCAAATAGATTTGCGGCCCATGCAACACCTTTTCCGTGGTTTCCATCTGTTGCAGTTACGAATACAATCTTCTCACACTGTTCACGAATATCGGAATCCAGAAAATCCTCGTACACTGAGGTCCTATAATCCATTTCAAAATGACCGCACAGTATTCTGAAAATGGCATAGCTTCCACCAAGGCCCTTAAATGCATTAAGTCCGAATCTCGTAGACTCATCCTTTACAAGTATTGCCCCGACACCGTATTTTTCTGCGGCAAACGAGAGAGATTTTAGTGCCGTTTCCTTATAACATGGAAGACTATTATGAAAGCGGATAGCATTTTCAGCTTCATTCCTTGTGAAAAGAGAATCCCTGTACCCGTTGACTGTATATTTATTTTTTAAAATCCGAATATGATCATTCATTAATAAAATCCTTTATGTTGTCGCAGACAGAAACGCGCTGCCCTTAAGATGGATTTTAGCATTCCGTTTAATGTTTCAAAATAACTTTTCCTCCGGACAGCCTTTCCTTCAGCATGGTATTTCTCTTACTGACTGTCACATTCCGAACAGCATAGGACAGAGCTTTCCTCGTCCCCACCAGAATAAGTATCTTTTTTGCACGAGTTATACCTGTGTAAATAAGATTCCTTTGGAGCATTATGTAGTGGTTCATAAGGACAGGCATTACGACGATAGGATATTCAGAACCCTGCGCCTTATGTATGGTGGTGGCATAGGCATGAACAAGCTCATCGAGTTCAGTGACATCATATTCCACTATGTGACCATCGAAATCCACTGTCAGGATTCTGTCTGTGTCATTTACAGACTCAATGATGCCTATATCTCCATTAAAGACTTCCTTATCATAATTATTCTTTATCTGCATCACCTTATCGTTTGCCCTGTAGACATAACCGCTTCGATGAAGGCTTGGTTTAGGCACGGTGACTTTTCCCCTGCCTTTCATAAATATCTCTTCCTCAGCAGGATTAAGTGCTTCCTGAAGTGAGAGGTTTAGGCTTGTGGCTCCAACAACTCCTCGCTGCATTGGAGTAAGTACCTGTATCTGTGAAGGCTCCACGTGGTAGTATTTCGGAAGATTGTTCTGAACAAGCTTTACTATCTCACCGGAAACTGCTTCGGCATCCTCGTTCTGAATATAAAAGAAATCCGTATCCTTTCGGTTACTTATGTCCGGCATCTTACCCTCATTGATCCTGTGGGCATTCATGATGATACAGCTGGTCTGCGCCTGTCTGAAGATCCGGGTTAGTCTTATCACAGGAAATGCAGAGGAATCTATGATATCCCGTAAGACATTACCGGCACCCACCGACGGAAGCTGGTCAATGTCGCCAACCAATATAAGTCTCATGGTTGCCGGGATTGCTTTAAGAAGGGAGTTCATCAGGATAATGTCCATCATGGAGCATTCATCTATTATTAAAACATCACCTTCAAGAGGATTTTCTTCATTCTTCTGATAACCTTCAGGCGGTTTAAACTCAAGAAGTCTGTGGATGGTCTTTGCCTCCATTCCTGTTGTTTCTGTCATCCTTTTGGCTGCACGACCTGTGGGTGCTGCAAGAAGTATCTTAAGCCCATAAGCCTTGAAAGCAGAGATTATTCCATGAGTTGTTGTGGTCTTTCCCGTTCCGGGGCCGCCTGTCAGTACCATGACTTTAGCTGTGGCAGCCTTCCTTATGGCATCTGCTTGGATGTCATCATAAGACATACCTGTTATCTTCTCTATGGCTCCAACATCAACTGATAATTCATTATTTCCGGTCTTCTTCCTTGCTTCCGTAAGCCTTGTATAAAGTTTATCTTGTGCCGGGGAATCACTAAGTTTCCTAAGTTTTGATGCGACGCCGATTTCTGCATAGTAAAAAGGTGGAAGATATATCGGGATAATACTGTTTCCGTCAGCATCTGTCTTTATAATGCTTTGTTCAAGTATCAGCTCTTCCTTTTTTATCATCTCATCAAGAGTAAATATGACAGTTTCCTCTGATGCCTCAAGAAGTTCCTTTGCCCGGTCTATGAGCTGCCGTCTTTCAGCGTATACATGGCCATCATTTGAAAGCTCGGATAATGTATACATAAGCCCACTTCGGAGACGTACATAGGACTCTTTCCCAAAGCCAAGCTTCATTGCGATCTGGTCAGCAGTCTTAAAGCCTATGCCCCAGATATCATCCGCAAGCCTGTATGGATTTTCCTTCATAACAGCAATGCTTTCATTTCCGTATTGTTTAAAAATCTTTGCTGCATAGGATGTACTGACCTGGTGCTCCTGAAGAAACAACATGATGTTCTTTATCTCTTTCTGTTTCTGCCAGGATTCAGCTATCATCTGGATACGCTTGGTGCCGATTCCCTCAACCTCTATGAGAAGTTCAATGTTGTCTTCAATAACTGTAAATGCATCCACTCCAAATCTTCTTACGATCCTTTGTGCAAACTTAGGTCCTACGCCTTTTATAAGCCCTGAGCCGAGGTATTTCTCCATGCCGTAGACAGTTGCGGGAAGTGTCTCCTCCCAGGTTTCTGCCATAAACTGTTTACCGTATTTTGTATCGACTTTCCAGTTTCCGTGTACCAAAAGAACCGATCCCACATTGACATCAAGCATATTGCCAATGACTGTGACCAGTTCTGTGTAATCCTTCACCTTGCATTTAAGTACCGAGTACCCGTTCTCAGGATTCTGATATGTGATTCTCTCTACTACGCACCTGATTGTCTGCATCAAAATGATTCCTTTAGGAACTATCTATGTAAGCGTTACTTTCCTTTTTTATTATCTATCCTTTTTACACTATCCTGCATAGCTTTGTCAGCTTCCTCATCCCACACCATTCTCTCCGGTCCAAGAGTACCGTACATTGTGTTTTCAAAAGAGTAAGTCATATTTCCGGTTCTTATCAGCCTTTCATTTTCAATATCTTCTGAAAATGAGCCCAGTCGATTATATATCTCCTGTGTGATTTCGTAATTGTACTGCTCCCGACCTTCGCGGCTGGTGTAGATAATCTCTGCAAAATACCGATTTGTATCCTTATCATGATATGCAGTCCAGTTATTGCCTTTTTTCTTATTCATGGAGTACTCCTCTCCGGTAGGAAACACCCTTGCATATTATCTTTTCAGATATTCCATTATAAGTTCCAAGCCTTCCATCGGCACGCAGAATGTCCCATCCCTGTGGACGCACCCTTCATAAACCTCTTCTACATCAAACCACTTTACGTTTTCAACTTCGTTGTCCTGAAGCACAAGCTTTGTCTCATCAACCGGTTCATCATAAATATAGACAAAAGCCACCTCGCTATCACGGAACATCTTTCCGTGAAATTCTTTCTCGTATTTTATCCGGAATTTACCGATCAATCTGAACTCGCAATCCTGCTTTACCTCTATACCCAACTCTTCTTTTAATTCTCTTTCTGCAGTCTCTAATGGAGTATCCCCCGCAAGAATATGACCGGCAGAAGAAGTATCATACATAGAAGGGAATGAATCCTTATTGGCACTTCTCTTTTGTAGAAGCACCTGATGTGAATCACCCATTTTTCTTATGATCCAGATATGTGCAGTCCTGTGGAGAATTCCTTTGTCATGTGCCTCAGATCTTGAAACAATCTTTCCGGTAGGAAAGCCTCTTTCATCCGTGATGTCAAAGAATTCTTCTGTAGTTGTTCTACAACCATCCTCGTTATTACATCCCTCATTATTCACTGTAGTCTTTTCAGGAATAGGGTACATCAACGCAACATTTATGATATGCCCGATGTTCTGATCTCCCGCAAAACGGGCTCTATCCGTAAAATCATGATAGAGGCTGATCCATTCAAGTGGATTTATCTCTTCCCGAAGATCAATATCCTTCTCAAGGATTCCAACATATATTTCAAGGACTAATTGCTGGTGATAGTAGGTGAAATCCATTAAACGATACAGTTCTATATCCTTTTCGCTTATTCCGGTCTCTTCCTGAAGTTCACGGTATGCTGCTCTATCAGAGGACTCTCCGGGTTCAACCTTCCCGCCTACAAAGTTATAAAGTCCCTTATAAGGATCTTTTCTTCGCTTGCAAAAAAGAACTGAATCTTTTGCTTTATTGAATACCACTATGCAGTTAAAGTGTTTAAAATCCATATATTCGTTTACCTTTGAATAATTTGGTGTAAATGCCTGAAACAGCATTTATATAATTCGCCATCCTAATTCAAATAAGACGACTGATCATTTTCTAAAAGAATAAGTCCTGATATGGTTCTTTGTCTCAGCCCCTGACTCGAAATATCTAAGTAGAATCTCTGCACATGCCCGGGAATCGCTGTCGGCCTGATGGTGATTAAGACCTATCCCATAATGATCACACAAGACATTAAGCTTATGACTGATGCCAGGAAGAAGCCTTCTCCCCATCTGAACAGTACACATGTATCTGACATATGGTTTCCAGTCTATCCCATAACCTTCTAGGCAGTGCTTTAATACGCCAAGATCAAATACTGCATTGTGTGCGACGAGCATTCCTCTGCTCATAATGGGGTCGATCTTTTCCCATACTTCGGGAAATGTTGGCGCATTCTCAACTGTTTTCTCACTTATCCCCGTCAATTGAACATTGAAATAATCAAATGACTGCTCGGGATTAACCAATGTATAATAGTTCTCTGTGATCACCCCATCCTCAACAACAGAAATGCCTATGGCGCTCATCCTATTATTTCGGTTGTTTGGCGTCTCCACATCAAAAACAACATATCTTGACATCTTCATATACCTCTAAAATAGACCCCGTTCTTCAACATCAATCTCATAATAACCAGGATGATCCCTTCGAAAAGTTACCGGCCCTTCTATTTCCTTCCATACATCGTACCATGCATCAGGGACCGCATCATCAAGTCTTACCGGTCCTGCATATTCACACAGCATCCCATCTTCCTTAAAATATTTCTTCAAGAGGGTGCTTGCCTTCCTCTTATCCCCTTCCTTTAGGAGCTCCAGTATCTTGTCAGCTTCTTTGGCTGTAAGCGCGGATTTATAAAGCATGTAATAGTTACTGTATAAATAATCTTCATCATCATCCCATTCCCTGAGGAAAACCAAAGGGTAGTCCTCTGTGTCCGTTCTGACAATGACAAACCTTGAATGTTTCTTGTTCGCTACAATGATTCCGTAACGGACATGTATTATCCGTGAACCATCTTCAATATCGTTTTTATCTATAATCATAAAAGACCTCTAATATTCATTTAAGTATCTTTTCAATCTGTCTTTGTTCTGCTTTCGGAAGTATCTTTTTTAACTGTTTGACCACACGGGCATAGGACTCCTCCGGGGTACGCTTATAGACGGTATTCGAGAACTTATTTCCAAGGAACTTCTCGGGTGTTGAATACTCTGCTATTCCCCAGCCGTACTCATTGCCAAGCTTATCCGTAGAATACCTGAAATCGCTTGTGATAACATAGCATTGCTTCTGGAGCCTCGTGATGATAGTATCAAAACCCTTTTTACCATTTTTACCGTAACCGCCGTCCTTCTTAAGATCCTTCGATAAGACCGGGGCCTTCATATCCAATAATTCAAATAGTTCTTTATCATAGAATGAAGCAAGTCCGTCATCGTATCTGGCATCAAAATCATAGCCCTGTCTGCGGAAGTTCGCGAAATCGGGGAACCACTTAGGACTTATGTACATTGCCTTGTTCCTTAAAAACTTCCCGTAAGCGCACTTCATGCCCCTTATCACAGGGCCTTTCCATTCCCAGGCAGGCCAAAATTCACCGTCAGCATCATAATACCAGCATCCCGGCGCAATATGCTCCTCTAACGAGAAACCCTCAATCTCATTTGAAAAGAATGGAACAAAGCCCACTTCATTTATAAGTTCTATAAGCTCCTCCATGGAGCTTATCTGAAAATCATCTGAATAAGTCATATTTTCCCTTTAAGGTATTCCTGGGCCCAGTCCTTCAGTACGACAGCAGAAGTACTTGATGAAAAACGCTTTCCCTCAACTACGTTTGCGCCTTTTGCGAGTTCTCCGATATTCTTTCCGGAGTCTCCTATCCCGCTTGAACCGGATGTTGCAAAGGGCACAATGGTCTTCCCACTGAAATCATAAGACTCTGCAAAGGTATCAATGATAGAAGGCTCCCGATACCACCACACTGGGAACCCAACAAAAACAACTTCATACTGTGACATGTCCGGAACCTTCGATGCTATCTTCGGTCTGCAGGACCTGTCCTTCATCTCTACGGAACTTCTGCTGTTATGGTCCTGCCAGTCAAGATCCTCGTCTGTGTATTTCTGCTCCGGTTCTATCTCAAAAATTGCTGCATCTATTGCAGCTGCAAGACTACCTGCCAGTTTTTTTGTTATTCCGCTCGCACTAAAGTATGCAACCAATGCTTTTGCCATTTTGGATCCTCCTTCTGGTTTTCAAATAATATTGGTTCTTTTTATTTCATTCATAGATAACGGGAAATGACGCTCACTCTTCATATTCAATGTCATTTTCCTCGCACCATTCAGCAGCGATTCGCCTGTATGCCTTTGCCTGATAGTCATACCACTGCTGTTCGATTCCGAGATTATACACAGTATCTTTAAAGCGTCCGAATGCGCCTTTCCCTTGTATTGCATGTGCCAATTTCTCGTATTTAGTCCCTGACAGGGTATTCACAAAGGATTCCATGATATCGTATTCACGGATATCATAAGATGTCGGAAGACTGTAAGCCCCGTGTTCATCCAAACGGTCATAGACCTCATCCTTTTCTGAACTGGACATTGTCATATCATTGACCCACTCTATTTCTCCGGTCTTTTTATCCAGAAAATATTCTGAATATTGATCCATCATTTCTATAGCATCAATTATCTCTGATAACTTTACTTTCAAACCATTTCTCCTTTACCTTACTCTTTCATCCGATTCAGTATCCCATCTACGTCAATCGCCGGATGGGTAGTGTAGATCTGCAGTATTTCTTCTACCAGTACTTTATCGACACGGTTCCGTTTGGATATTTCATCAACCGCACGATTAGCACCCATATCCTTTATTATGTTCCTTATGAGCTTATCCATCTCCTTTTCAGGCGGATATTTAGCTCCCTTTATCAGTACCGGTGAGATATCGACTTTCTCTATGCTATACGAGCCGTTTTCTAAGGTCATAAGTATAAATGTCACTGGCTGGGTAAATCTCCTTGGTCCGCAGCTTCCCGGATTAAGGAATGTTACCCCGTCTTTCTCACGATTCTCGTATTTATGTGAATGACCGTATACAACGAAATCGATACCTGACAGATCTGTTCTTATGTGCTTGACGTTATGAACCATGTAGAAACGGTATCCTGAAAGCTCTATATCCAGCTCTTTCGGAATATCTTCAGCCCAATCCTTATCTGCATTTCCTCTGACAAAGTATGCCGGAGCTATTGCGCTTAACTTTCCAAAAGTCTCTTTAGATGCAATGTCTCCGCCATGAAGTATATAGTCGCAGTCTTTTAGCTTCTCCTCGACCTCCGGTCTCAAAAGGGAATGTGTATCTGAAATAATCGCAATCTTCATGGCATAGTTTCCTTAATCATTCTCATGCAGACTTTCTGTCTATTAATACCTTCACCGAATACTTAAGATGCTGATGATGTACATGGGTCGCATCAAATTTCACAGACTTGAAAGCCATCTGCATTATGGGCCCGGTCGCAAATGCGCAGATAAGCGTTCCTATGCCCACCGGTCCGCCAAGTATCCATCCTATGAGAGTCGCGATGCTCAGAAGTGCGATACTCACTGCTCCAATAGGAATCTTCTTTGCTCTTTTGGCCAGGGCAACTAACAGCGTATCCCTGGGCCCGCATCCAAGGGCTGCACTCATATAGGTGTACTGCGTATAAGCCATTATCGTAAGCCCGATGAGCATGGTCACCATTCCCTTTGATACTGACCCACAGGCTGGAACGGCATTTATCTTATTAAAAAAGTCAACAGATTTTCCGACCACAAAGGCATCAATGAACATTGCGATCCCGATAGGTTCTTTTAAAGCAACATCAATTCCAAGGATTGCATATGATACTGCGACTGAAGCAGTGCCATATAAGATACCCAGGGTTTTTGACAGTCCAAGATTCAATACGTCCCATGGACCTGCACCAATGTTCGCCTGTATGGTCATATATACTCCAAAACCGTTGAAGAACAAACTGACTGCGGCTAATAGTACATTTGTCATTATCGCACTTACAGTACGATTCTCTTTTAAGCTGCTGTTATTCAGTATTTCTATCATTGCTCAATCCCAAATTCCTTCATAAGACTGTCAAATCTTGTCTGTTCCTTTTCTTTGACAGGTTTAGAAAAATCGTTCATGCAATGGTGGATGACATCAGCATCCTTAAGCGCTTCATCCATGGGGCCATCTATATTCAGCTTGTCATCATGGTGATAGATTGCCGAGCAGATAATATCCGTTTCCTCAGGTGTTGTAAGTTCTAGCTTTGTAAGGACATTCCTTGCATAATCTGCTCCAAGATGCGCATGGTCATCATAGGAACCTGTCTTATAGGCATGCATGTCATGCAGCATCGCTGCCATTGCTGCAAGTTCAGGATCCAGACCTCTTTTCTTTGCAATCATTTGAGCTGCCAGCGACACTCCGTAAAGATGGGCTATCGCACCGGTCCTTTTATCTTCATCTTCCATTTTATTAAGTTTCTTATCTATGTATTTTCTTAAGTCCTTTAATCTGCTCATAGCTCTAGAATCCCCCTTTATTCTTATAATCATTCTTTACAAACGGTTAATCATGTCCATGTTTTCCATACATCCGGCTGAAACCCTATTGTAGAAAGCTTTCCGTTTCTCACAATAGGTGTCCTGATCACTTGCTGGTTCTCGAGTATCTTTTCCAACTTGTCTTCTTCAGCGATGTATTTAATCAAAGCAAGAGTATCCTTATCCTTGGCATCAGGGTTTATCATGTTCTCAATGCCGCCGTTAGCCTGAGCCACGGAATTAAACTCTCCCTTGCTGAGACCCTTTTCATTCATATCCACGAACTGAAACTTGATTCCTCGTTCCTTGAAAAAACGTTGTGCTTTCTTAGTATCGTTACATTTCTTCGTTCCAAATATTTGTATCATTACATCACCTTTTCGAACATGAATTATTTTAATCACAAAAAGGCAAACACAATGTTCGCCTTTTAAATGATTGTCTAAAATAGAGTTAAGCCTATTGTATCTGCTTACGTGTAATCTGTATAATTAATTCTTCTAAACTTTATCACTGTTAGGATATATTCCATTTTGTGCATTTAAAATCGCCGAAATCCATGTATCTGCACTTACCCCTGTGACACCAATTGAAACACAGGAAAACACACCGGGATACTTAAACTGGATGACGTTTAAAAACTTACTTAAATCACTTATCCTATTCACATCATATGATTTTATTTTTCCCTTTTTATCTTCGTAGCAAAGCACGCCTCTCATTAGTTTCAATGTTCCATAGTTAAAACTCATATTTGCATCGCTCGATAGATATACATAGTTCCGAATGGCCTCTTTTACACGCTCTGAACCTCTGAAAGCCTCCTGATTCTCAACGTCTATGTCCAACACATGCTCATAATAATTGAGTGCATTCCGGAGCTCACCCTTTTCTTCAAATATCTTTGCCCGCTTTATTAAGTTATCAAGGTTTTTTCCACCCTGAATATTAATCGTTGCTGATGCTACATTTATATTTCCCGATAATGAAACATTGTAATTATTTATTGCCTTTTCAACTATAAACGGCGTATTGCAGAACCGGCAAACAGCGGCTTCCTGTCGTGAATCTACCTCCAGTGTGGCTCCGCAGCATGTACATTTTGCAGGCACAAAAGTAGGCCGCATTGATGGATTTCCATTTCCTACATGAATTTGGTTGTCTTTAACTGAATTTGTGATTTTGGCACCACAAAAAGGACAAAAATTAGATCCGTCAGCTATCTTTGCTCCACAGTTAAAACAGAACATTAAAATCGCCTCCTACAAACCAAAATAAAGCATCTCTTATGCTGCAATCTGGTAATCTTTAATATCATGAGTTGTGATAACAAGAGTTCCGGCACCATTAGCGCCTGAAGCCTGGCAGGTAAAACTCTTCGGCGGAAAATCATGTATATCATATGTTTTCGGATCAATCTGCTCCCCGTCTAAAAGGAATGTGTATGTTGCGCCATACTCCTGGAATAACTCTTCAAGCTTCACCCTGTATTCGTAACCTACAGAATAAATATCTTTGTAATCAGTATTACTGAGGATACTGTAGAAATTTCGTATATAGATATCGGT
>JAGAXP010000129.1 GCA_017940955.1 Oribacterium sp. | reverse complement strand
ACCACTAACCCCGTCCCCCGGGTCCAACCAAGTCCACTGTATTCATTTATTCAATATCATGTTTCCAGTCTTATCTGTCTCGACACCGAAAGTGCGATTCCCATCTCTCCCATCAGAATAAGGAGTGAAGTACCTCCGTAGCTTATGAAAGGAAGTGTAACACCGGTGTTCGGAATCGTATTTGTGGCAACGGCAATATTGAGTATTACCTGAAGTGCAACGTGGCACATGATTCCGATGGTAAGCATTGAACCAAAAAGGTCTCTGGCATTTCTTGCATCATCATATAGTCTGTAGATGATGAAGGCATAGATCAGTATGATGGACACTGCTCCGAAAAGTCCCAGCTCTTCGCAGATGATGGTGAAGATCATATCATTCTGCGCCTCCGGCATGAGGAACTTCTGAACCGATTCACCGAGACCCTTTCCGAAGATTCCTCCGGAGCCTATGGCATAAAGTCCCTGCAATGTCTGGAAGGTTTCATCCGCATAGCTGGAAGGGTCTTTCCAGGCAAAAATTCTCGTAAGCTGATACTCCTGAAGGATGTTCAATCTTTGCAGGAGTCTCGCCACAGGATAGGCAAAAATGTAAACTGCGGTTCCCGCCACACCTGCCGCAACGAAGGGAACCACCTTTTTACTTGATATCCATAACATGAAAAAGGTTATACCCAGGATGATCATAGCCGTTGAAAGATTTGATATGGCAATGAAAACGCCCGGAAGTACTCCCACTGCAGCAACCTGGAAAATGGTTTTCCATTCATGCATATGGTAGATTCTCTTCGTTATCAATGTTGACAGCATGATGATAACCGCAACCTTCGTGACCTCCGAAGGCTGGAATCTGACTCCCGCAAGGTTGATCCATCTTGCAGATCCATGGGAAGCAACTCCGATAACCAGCGTTCCGATCTGAAGCAGGCAGGCAGCCGCAAAGATAGGTATACTGAATTTGGCATACAGATGATAGTCTATAAAGGACACCACCAGCATAAATGCTACGCCGCCCGCTGCAAAGATTGCCTGTCTCTTCAGGAAATACATTGCGTCATTCATGGAATTCTGTGCACTGTAGCCCGATGCCGAGTACATCAGCAGAAGTCCGAATCCCGTGACGAATATGATGGTAGACATCAAACTGAAGTCAAAGAAGTGTTTTATTTTCTTTTTCTTTCCCAAATATTATTCCCCCTCTGACCAATCGAGTCTGATCTTTTTAATTAAAGACGCTATTCTGTGAAATCAAATACCTGAATCTGTATCTGTCTATCGTTTATTCCCTACTCTTACACTATAATTCCTTTTTCGGAATCAAACCTTGCTTCAGAAAAAATTTACATACTTCTTGAAGGTTCCTGCTTTAAAGCGCATTCACACATTCCTTGAAGATGCGGCCTCTTTCCTCGAAGTTCTTGAACATACCCCAGGATGCGCAGGCAGGGCTCAGAAGCACGTAGTCTCCGGCCTCGGCATATGCCGCGCTGGCCTTCACTGCCTCTTCCATATCCTCTGCAAATACAACATTGGTGAAACCGTATTTCTTAGCGCAGTCTGCGATAATGTTTCTGGTCTGACCTATGAGTATAAGATACTTAACTCTTCCTTCGAAAAGCTTGCACCAGTCATCAAACGGAATCTCCTTGTCATAGCCTCCTCCGATAAGGATCGTAGGTCCCGGCATGGCAAGCAGCGCCTTGATGGCAGCATCGGGATTTGTGCCCTTGGAGTCATTATAATACCTTACTCCGTTTCTTTCTCTCACAAATTCTATACGGTGCTCAACCGGCTTGAAATTCTTAACCGCCTTCAGAATCTTCTTCATGGGAACATCCATATGCATGCATACGGCAATGGCACACATGATATTCTCATAGTTATGAGCTCCCAGAAGATTTGTCTCATGGACATCCAGAAGAACCTCATCGGTTCCGTCATTAACATAATGGATATTCGGTTCTTTATAATATAATCCCTGTTTCAGTATATGTGAAGTACTGAACCAGATAACCTTCGGCTTTAACGACTTTCTCTTTCCAAACTTCTTAAGCTCCGGATCGTCATAATTTAAAACGATATAGTCCTCCTCTGTCTGATTGAGGGCTATATCCTCCTTGACTCTCGCATAATTCTTCATGGTCTTATGCCTGTCAAGGTGATCCGGGGTAATGTTGGTAATGCAGGAAACATGTGGATGGAAATCCATGATCGTCTCCAGCTGGAAAGAGCTTACCTCAAGAACAGTGGCAGAATCATCCTTTGTTTCAAGGGCCTCCGCTGTATAAGGGTTGCCAATGTTTCCGCAAATATGCGTATCCTCGTACTCTTCCTGAAGGATCTCTCCGATGAGAGATACCGTAGTTGTCTTTCCGTTTGTTCCGGTTACCGCACAAAGCTTTCCTTTGCTTGACTGGTATGCCAGCTCTATCTCACCCCAGATAGGGATCTTGGCTGTATCAAGCATTTTCACAAATGGCTTGTCAAGAGGTATTCCCGGACTTATAACCGCAAGATCCACCTGTATGAGATCCGCAGGTTTCAGCTCACCTGCTATAACCGTAACCTGTGCTTTTTTGTCAAAATTTTTCAGAAGCTTAAGCTTATCAAGCTCCGCATTTGAGTCATAGAGGATAACCTCTCCTCCCAGACTAAGGATCTGCTTTGTTGCACAGATCCCGCTTTTTCCCGTGCCCAGCACGAGCACCTTCCGACTTTTCATTTCACTCACCCCGCCTAATAATATACGCTTAATCTTATTTTTTTGATTACAGGAATCCCTCAGGGCATCCTTCAGCCCGCAGGCAGTCAGCATTAAACCCTGATTCATTCACTCTTTACATCCCAAGTGCAGCAATAAGACAAAGCAGTATTGTAACGATTGTAAATACTGTCACGACCTTAGTCTCAGACCATCCGCCCAACTCATAATGGTGGTGTATCGGTGCCATTCGGAAGATACGCTTGCCATGAGTTGCCTTAAAATAAGTCACCTGAATAATGACTGACAGTACTTCCACGAGATAAATGAGTGCAAAAAACGGTATAAAAAGCGGGATTTCCATTTCAAATGCAGCCGCCGCCACAAAACCACCTAAAGCGAGAGAACCGGTATCTCCCATGAATATCTTTGCCGGATGACTGTTGTATACCAAAAAGCCGAAAAGGCTGCCGCAAACTGCGCCTGCAATGGGTACAAGTCCTCCATCGCCCTTGAACATGCTGACAAAGGCGATAAACATCGCTATAACTGCCGTAACAGAGCTTGCAAGTCCGTCGATACCGTCTGTGAAATTGGCACCGTTGTCGGTTCCAAGCACTATAAAAAGAAGTGCCGGCACATAGAACCACCCAAGGTCCAGATAGAAATCCGTAAAGGGAACCCTCATGAGATTTCTGTAATCCGGAGAAAGGTACAGATATATTCCGAAGATCAGAGTGAACACAAACTGACAGGCAAATTTCTGTTTCGGATTGAAGCCCTCGGACTGGTGCTTAACCACCTTTAAATAATCGTCTATAAAGCCAACGATTGCAAAACCCACTGTAAGAAGCAGTACAGGAAGGATCTTCGGATAACGTACCGCATAAATACCACTTACAATGGTTATGGCCAGTACGAAAACGATACCTCCCATGGTGGGCGTACCCTGCTTTTTAAGATGTGACTCAGGTCCGTCGTCACGAACCTGCTGTCCGAACTTCAGCTTATGAAGCTCGGGTATGGCAAAGGGCATGACAGCTGCAACTATCAGAAAGCCCAAAAATACCGATATGACCAGATCAAGATACATATTTACCTCCATGAGTCAAACACAAGTCTGATTTTATCCTTACTTGTATCTGACCCACCAAATAAGTTTGAAATAGCTCCAAACTCTTCACTTTAATTGTTGAAACCCTGAAACCCCGGCATTAGCACAGCCCTTGAGTTCAAGTCTTATTATAATGACATTTCTGCCTGATTACTCTTCTGCTTCCTCAGCTTCTCCTGTCTCCTCACCGCTGTTTGGAACCGCGTCGGGAATCTCAAAGCCCTCATCATCACCGGAGATCACCTCATCGGTAACGGGTGGTGCCTGAGTACGGACGATAGCATTACCCTCTTCATCAGTTTCGGCTGTCTCGGACTCTCCGCCCTCGTTCTCAGCATCTGAACCGGTAGTCACCTGCTCCCCCATAGCTTCATTTGAAATACCCTCTGAACTGTTCGACAGCTTCTTGTTAATGCTGTCTTCCGGATCAGTGTCACTTACAGGAGGGATATTCAGGAACTGAAGGGCATCGTTCATTATTTTTCTCTCTATATAAATAGCAAAGGATGCCGTAGCCTGTGCCTCACCCACAAGATTCGGAGTATCTACTATAACATATACAACAATCTGCGGATCCTCAACCGGCGCAAAGCCAATAAAGGAAACAAGATAGTTCTTTGCGGAACGGGGGATCTTCTCCGCTGTTCCGGTCTTTCCGCCTACGTGGTAGCCCTGGATCTTTGCCTTGGTACCGGTACCGCCTTCAACGGTCTGGTACAGAGCCTCCCTCAGGAAATCACTGGTAGACTTTGAACAGGTGGTTCTCAGTATCTCAGGCTTCACATCCTGGATCACTGTGCCGTTTCCGTTAAGAATCTGCTTAACCACATGAGGCTTATAATAATTTCCGCCGTTCACGATACTGCAGTAAGCCGCAGCCATCTGAACCATGGTAACGTTGTAGTTCTGACCGAAAGAGTTTGTGGCAAGAGTCGTACGTCCGAGACTCTCTGCCGGATAAACAAGAGTTGAAGTATCAGCTTCAGCCGGAAGATCGATTCCGGTCTTTTCTCCAAAACCGAAAATATGCTGGTACTTAACGAAATTCTCGGCTCCAAGTGCAAATGCTGTATTCATGAGGTAGACATTGCAGGATCTCATAAGACCTGTCTGTGCGTCGATAATGCCGTCACCGTCATGATTATGGCAGCGGATTCTCCAGGTGTGGATACCGTCGCTGAGAGCTATGAAGCCTTCACAGTTAAAGGTGGTTGAAGGAGTAATGGCTCTCTCCTCAAGGGCTGCCGCAAGAGTAATGGACTTGGCGGTTGAACCCGGCTCATAGGTATCGGAGATCACAACATTCCTCCATACCTGGTTCCAGGCCACCTGTTTTCCAAAGGAAAGGATTTCATCCTCTGAGAAGTACTTTCCGACCTCGTCCACGGAAATCTTTTCTGCATCGGGATTCTGTCTTTTGTAAACTCCCACTGCCTCTTTTCTTCCAAGCTCCATGAGATCAGAGTTTGTGTACTTTGACTCATCCAGCTCTCTCGGATTGTTAAGGTCGAACTGGTTGGTGGAACCCATGGCAAGGATCTCACCGGTCTTCGGGTCCATAACGATGGCACCTGCCACCTTGGAGCCTACGTCGTCATTCTGCCACTCATTGAGATACTTCTCAAGGGACATCTGAATATTTGTATTGATGGTGGTGACCACAGTCTCACCGTCTGTCGGCTCCTTGAGGACAGACTTAAGCTTTGTATCGTTGTCAAGATAGCCGTACTCGCGGCCATTAACCCCCATGAGGGTATCATTATAAAACTGCTCCACACCTCCGGTTCCCACAGAACCGTCAGCGCTGGAGAAACCGATGACATTGCAGGCGAGTGAGCCGTAAGGATACATTCGCTTGTACTCGTCCTCAAACCATATGCCTCGGACACGGGCCTTCTCACCCTTTTTCACATAAGTCGCGTTCTGATTTTTGATATACTCTTCAAACCCCGACTTTTCATCATAGGAAAGCTCCTTCTTATACTTAACATAAGACTTGTCAGCCTTCTCTTTGATGAGTGTCCGTAGTTCACCTTCATCATAACTAAAGTAGGATACCAGAGCCTGAATAGTAGGCTCCACATATCTGTCTCCCTCACCGGAATGGATGACCTTGGGATCCAGGATGAGATTATATACCTTCTGGCTTGTGGCAAGCACTGTACCGTTCCTGTCCATGATGTCTCCGCGTCTGAAAGGAATGGTACGGGAGTCATAGGACGCCTGTCTCTGTGAAAGAACTATCTTATTGTACTCCTCGCTGTTATTTTTCACCAGCATGTATATCGCCACGATAAGGGCAATTAAAGCTAGCATTATCACACCAAGTGTGACGGCTAGCTTTCTCTGCATAAAAGGGGAAAGAATCTTTCCCCTTTTTACTTTTCTTTCATTATCAGTATTTTGGGATGTTCTCATATTGTCTTACGTACTCGCTTTCAGTCTTATCATATACTATGGTCTGACTGTCATCAGCATAAACCATACCTAACTCCTGAGTTGCAACACGGTAAATCCTGTCAAGATCCAGTGAAGTATCGATACTGTTCTGAAGAGCATCGTTCTCAGACTTGAGCTGGTCAAGCTGCTGCTTCATAAGCTCTATGGAATGAATCCTTGTATTTATATTTGTCTGCAGGCGGATGTAAGAAAAGCACATTAAAAGTGTGCATGTGAGAGCTATAGAAAGAGTTGCGATAAATGGCGCATCCATCTCCACTGTCTTGTTTCTGAGTCTCTCCTGCTGTGCTCTGTACTGCTTCTCCCGATCCTGTAAAATCTTTTCACGCTCAAGCGCCTTCTGCTGTCTGCGCTTCTGACGAAGTGCCTCCTGACGTCTTTCCTGTACCTTACGTACAGTATTTCCATCTACATAAGTTCTGGCCATTCCAGATGTTGTCGCTGCACCCTTACGTACTCGTGCCATAACTACTCCTCCCCAAAATTCCTAACGGTCCCTCTTACCGCATATAACAGGAACTATATAAAAGCTATCCCTGGCTGTGCGACCAATCCATGGCCAAAGGCTGTCCTTCGGCCGGTGCCCTTTGTTTCTGTCTGATGCTAATGTCTACAAGTTGTAAACTATGCTGTCCGTTTTACAAGTCTCTGTGTTTCCTGTTTCTGTCTGCTGCTGATGTCTGCCTGTTGTAAACCACGCTGTCCGTTTTATGATTCTGTGTGTTTCTCGAAAATTCTGAGCTTTGCGCTCTTGGATCTTGAATTTTCCAAAAGCTCCTGTTCACTTGGAAGTATCGGCTTCCTGGTGATAACCCTGCCTTTTGATTTCCTTCCGCAGGTGCAGATCGGAAACTCCGGCGGGCAAACGCACGGCTTCTCGGCTGTGCGGAATTTGTTTTTTACTATTCTGTCCTCTAAAGAATGGAAGGTGATGATACAAAGTCTTCCGTCCTCCTCAAGGGCATCGATCATCTTATCGATGGAATCCTCAAGTACATCCAGTTCCCGGTTCAGTTCGATACGTATCGCCTGAAAAGTTCTCTTTGCGGGATGTCCCGAGGTTGCCCTGATCCTTGCGGGAATGGCTCCCGAAATGATCTCTGACAGTTCAAATGTTGTCTCTATGCGCTTCTTCTCACGATACTGACAGATATGCTTTGCGATATTCTGTGCAAATCTGTCCTCCCCGTAGTTTTTGATCATGTGAAAGAGCTGAGACTCAGTGTAATCATTAACAATATCAGCTGCGGTTATGGGATTTCTGTCGTCCATCCTCATGTCAAGGGGTGCATCCGCCCTGTAGCTGAAGCCTCTCTCTGCGGTATCAAGCTGATAACTTGAAACTCCGAGGTCGAGGTAGATACCATTGACCTTGTCGATTGAAAGATCCTGAAGCACTTTGTCGATGGCTTCGTAGTTGCTTCGAACTATGGTGACCTTGTCCTTGTGATCCTTCAGTCTTTCTGTTGCTGCCGCTATGGCATCCTTATCCTGATCTATACCAATAAGTCTTCCTTCCGATGATAATCTTTCGCAGACAAGTGATGCATGCCCGCCGCCGCCCAGGGTTCCGTCTACATAGATTCCGTCCGGTTTAATGTTAAGTCCATCTACTGTTTCATGTAAAAGAACGGAATAATGTTTAAACATCAGATACCAAGACCTTCCCAGTCGGCTTCAAGAGCTTCCTCATCATCAAAATTGTACTTTTCGTTGTAAAGATCAGCGTTCCATATCTCAATGTGGTCTCCCACGCCGAGTAATGTAATGTCCTTATCGAGGTTCGCTTTGTCTCTGAGAACCGGTGGGATAAGGATTCTTCCCTGCTTGTCTAACTCGCAGGTGTTGGCAGAACCGAGGAGAAATCTTTTAAGGCCTCTGGCCTTCTCATTTGTCATAGGAAGAGCACTTAACTTGTTTTCAAGGATTTCCCACTCCTTAGCTGCATACATGGCAAGACATCCGTCCAAGCTTCTTGTAACCGTGAACTCTGTTCCGAGCTGGTCTCTGAACTTGGCGGGAATAATAAGTCTGCCCTTGGCATCTAGGTTGTGGTGATATTCTCCTGTAAATGACATATCCCTTTCCTACCACTTTCTACCACTTTCTACCACTTCTATAAATATAATGCAATTTTTTACCATGGGTGTCAAGCTAGGATACCGTAATAATGGGGGTAAGATTCCAGAATTTTATAATTATTTTTTACGAGAATTTAATATTAATTTATACTTTTTTCTTAGGGAGTTTTAATTGAATTAATATGGAGTTTTCGGAATTTTTACAGATTTTTGGCGGATTTCCGTGGGTTTTGGAGAGGGCTGTCTGACATGCCCCGGCGGTGATGTCACTCCGGGATCCCTGGTGGGGGATAGTGGTGGATGTAATAATAGTATCTTTTTTCGGGGTAAAAATTGCAAAAAAATGCGGTGGAGGGAAATCCCATAGTTTTGGGTTTTCCCTCCACCGTTTTTTTGAAATGGCACGGAAAATGGAAGGGACGCGTGACGGCTCACGAAGTAATAAGGAGAAAATGCCATTTAAATGCGCTACGCGCAGACATTTTCGCTTGATTTCGGCTTACGCCGAAACAGCCTCGTCGCCTGGGGGCATCAGCATTTCTCACGAAACGCTGATAAGGTTCGCAAGCCTAGCCACACATCCCTTCCATTTTCCTCACTTTGTATAAGGCGATAGTAGCATATTCTTAAACATTAGTTTCTCTACTAAAATCACCTTTTTTGCATACAAATGCGAAAAATACAAGAAGCAGCAAAGTGCTTTGTACACTTCACTGCTTCTAATCTCACTTTTTTAAAACTACAGGAAGTTCGGGAGTTTGCAATGCGCTTTATACGTTGAACCTGAATTCTACAACATCGCCGTCCTGCATGACGTACTCCTTACCCTCCATTCTTACAAGACCTTTCTCACGAGCTGCAGAAGTCGAACCACAATCAAGTAAATCCTGATAATTAATAACTTCAGCCTTTATGAAACCTCTCTCAAAGTCGGAGTGGATCTTGCCGGCGGCCTGGGGGGCTTTGGTTCCCACCTTGATGGTCCAGGCTCTGGTTTCCTTTTCTCCGGCTGTCAGGAAGGACATGAGGCCAAGAAGGCTGTAGGAGGCACGAACGATTTTGTCGAGTCCGGACTCGGTCATGCCGAGGCTCTCAAGGTACTCTGCTTTTTCGTCGTCCTCAAGCTCTGCGATTTCTTCTTCGATTCTGGCACTGATAACGAATACTCCGGAGTTGTTGGTTTTTGCATATTCGCGAACCTTCTGGACGTAAGCATTGGAAGCGCCATCGTCAGCAACGGAATCTTCGTCAACATTAGCCGCATAGATTACGGGCTTTCTGGTGAGGAGGTCGAGGGAATCCACGAAGGCGTTCTTGTCGTCGTCACCGGCGTCATAGGAGATAGCAAGCTTGTCTGACTCGAGGTGTGCGTGAAGCTCTTCGAGGAGGGCGTACTCGGCCTTGGCATCCTTATCGTTGTTGGCAAGCTTCTTGGTCTTTGCCATACGTCTGTCCAGGAGATCAAGATCGGAGAAAATGAGCTCCAGGTTGATGGTCTCGATGTCTCTGATGGGATCAACGGAACCGTCTACGTGTACGATATTGCCGTCATCGAAGCAGCGAACTACGTGTACGATGGCATCAGTCTCTCTGATGTTTGAAAGGAACTGGTTACCGAGTCCTTCACCCTTTGAAGCTCCCTTTACAAGTCCTGCGATATCCACGAACTGGATAACTGCGGGTGTGATCTTCTGTGAATTGTAAAGTGCAGCCAGCTTGTCGAGGCGCTCATCCGGTACCGCAACCACGCCGACATTCGGCTCGATGGTACAGAAGGGATAGTTTGCAGACTCAGCTCCTGCTTTTGTTATTGCGTTAAAAAGTGTTGACTTACCAACGTTCGGTAATCCCACGATTCCTAGTTTCATTTTATTTCCTCCATGCCCGAATTTACGGGCTTTTCTTGTATTTTATTTCGGAGGTTTACGCCAATTTTACGCCAATTAGCGTAAACCTATTGATTATTTTTTTACTTCCCAAATCACAAATTTCAGTTTCGTTCCCGTGCCAAATCACAAAATTGGCGTAGAATTTTTTGAAAAAATCTCCATTGCTTCCTCAAGGGATTCATCTGTCATATGTACATATGTATCCATTGTGGTGGAGAGATTGGAATGCCCCAGAATCTTCTGAAAGGCTTTGGGTTTTACTCCTCGTTCGATGCACCTGGTAGCAAAAGTATGCCTAAACAAATCCCAAATTTAGGATTTTCTAAGTTTTCCCAAAGCGACATATTTCTTTGCTTCTGATACTTTATCAAAGTATTTCTCATGTCGCTTACCATCTGCACCTGTATATCTGGCGGAATATTTTCCGTCTTTCCTTTGCATGACACCAGGTCCAAGTTCTTTACCTTTCAGGTCTCTACCCATACGATCAGCTCCTTTCCTTCTTCCGAAAAAGAGCCTAAGTGCAAGCAATACACTAACACAAATAGGCTCTTTTTTCAATATATTGGCATAAAGTCAAAAAGGCGAATCACACCTCTGTAGCGCGGTTTATGTACTCTTCGAAGGGCACTCTTTTGATTAAAGTTTTCTTCCCAACGTACAATACAAAATCACAAAACGGTGACTTGGTTAGCTCCCTGAGTTTATTCATCCCGATGCCGCTATATGCAGCCGCCTCTTCAATGGAAAGATTCATCTTATCTTTGATTGCAACTTCATAATGCTCACTGCTCATAAAGCTCCTCCTCTCACTAAACATTCATCACGTCCTCCCCATAAACTTTAATGTATCGATCAAGGGTTTTCTTCTGCCTGTAATACGAATTCCTGATTTCGGAAAGTTCCTTTTCCAATTCCTTGATTCTCTTATTCTCTCTTGCATTTCTGGATAGTAACACATCCATATTGTCATAGAATTCATCTACAGCCTGTTTTTTGCAAGCCCTTTTTTCCTTACCATTTAATATTTTTTTAATTTCTAATCTGGTTTAATCACTCAATAACCTTCCAATATCCACCTTTAGTTTTACCAACCCTCTCAATAAAACCATTATTTCTCAAATAAGCAATATTATTATCAATGGCTGTAGTGCTTATACCTATTATTTCTGAAAGCTCGTGTTTTGTTACATATGGATTCTGCTTGATTTCCAACATGATTGTCTGCCTTCTGGGATTTAATATGGGTCTATCCACATCGGAATTACCAACTT
>JAGAXP010000128.1 GCA_017940955.1 Oribacterium sp. | reverse complement strand
GGGATTTCGTCGGTTACCATTGATTGTACGGACCTGCAGTATATTTCGTCAGCGGGGCTCCGGGTAATGATGATCATAAGAAAGGCTCTTCCGGATTCAGGACTGATGCTTAAAGGAGTAACCCCCGGTGTCAGGGAGATCCTGGAAACCACAGGCTTCATGGATATTTTTGAGATCGTCTGATACGCTTACGGAATACAGACTTTACGGAGCTGTTTGATATCCAAAGGAAGCTGCTGAAAAAGGCATGGATAACATACATTTTTCAATAATATCATGTGTTACAGTTGACAACTCCCATAGCTTCTGTTAAAGTATATGAGTATGCGCGTTGGCATGGTTCTGCGGAACTCCTTTCGGGAACTCTGTTAACGTAAGTTTGATCACGAAAGTTCGTGAAAAGTTATTTTAGGAGGAATTAAAAATGATTTCTAAGGAAAAGAAAGCTGAGCTTATCGCACAGTACGGACGCAAGCCCGGAGACACAGGTTCACCTGAGGTTCAGGTTGCTATTCTCACAACAAGAATCAACGAGCTTACTGAGCACCTTAAGAAGAACCCTAAGGATCACCACTCAAGAAGAGGACTTCTTATGATGGTTGGTCAGAGAAGAGGACTTCTTCAGTACCTTGCTAAGACAGACCTTGAGGGTTACAGATCACTCATCGAGAAGCTCGGTATCAGAAAGTAATTTTGATAAAGGAGAGCGGAGAAATGATTCTCTGCTCTTTTATTTTTTTCAGAGTCATAACTCAAAAACCGGTCGACCGTTACTAAAGAATCTGATAAAATCTGTATAATGATCCGCAGATGTACCTTATAAGGATTCAGATTTTTTTATGAACGGGTCAGATCAACAATCAAACATTGACAGGAGAGCTATCCGAGATCACTGACAAGGTTCCGGTTCAAAGGACAAACATCAGCCTGAATCCGGATGCAGCACATAAGCCTGCTTCCTTCAGGTTTCATTTCCTATCGGGAAGTGTACCAATTTTTTTATAGCAGAACTGATAGATCCTGCTTCCTTCGAAAATCCTTTCGAAGCCGGAGGTGTAATGAATATCTTTAAAACAGAACGTGTATCCTGTTTCCTTCGAAGGTTTCTTTCGATTCCGAAGGTATACCGGACGTCTTTAAAGCAGAGCCTTATCAGTGTTTTTGGACCTCCCTGTCAAAATAATGGAGGTAAAAATGTACAAGAGTTATTCCATGGAACTCGCCGGCAGAACACTTACCGTTGATATCGGTCGTGTTTGTGCACAGGCAAACGGTGCAGCACTTATGCACTATGGCGATACAACCGTTCTTTCAACATGTACCGCTTCAGCCGCTCCAAGAGACGGCATTGACTTCTTCCCTCTTCAGATCGAGTATGAGGAAAAGATGTATTCAGTTGGTAAATTCCCGGGTGGATTCAAGAAAAGAGAAGGCCGTGCAGGTGATAATGCTATCCTTACATCACGTGTTATTGACCGTCCTATGAGACCTCTTTTCCCTAAGGATTTCAGAAATGACTGTCTCGTTGACAACCTGGTTATGTCAGTTGATCAGGATTGCTCACCTGAGCTTCTTGCAATGCTTGGTTCATCCCTTGCAACAGCTATCTCAGATGTACCTTGGGACGGTCCATGTGCATCAACACAGGTTGGTATGATCAACGGTGAATTCATCATCAATCCTACCAATGCAGAAAAGGCTGTTTCAGACCTTGCTCTTACAGTTGCTTCAACCCGCGACAAGGTTATCATGATCGAAGCAGGTGCAAACTGCATTTCCGATGACAAGATGATCGAGGCTATCTACAAGGCTGACGAGATCAACAAGCAGATTATCGGATTCTTCGATTCCATCATCGCAGAGTGCGGAAAGAAGAAGATGGAATATGTCAGTGCTGCAGTACCTGAAGAGGTATTTGAGAAGATCAAGTCCATCGTTCCTCCTGAGGAAATGGAAACAGCAGTATTCACTGATGACAAGCAGCAGAGAGATCTCAACATGGCTGAGGTTACAAAGAAGCTTGAAGAGGCTCTTGCAGAAGACGAGGAAGCTCTTGCTATCCTTCCTGATGCCATCTATCAGTATGAGAAGAAGACCGTTCGTAAGATGATCCTCAAGGATCACAAGAGACCGGATGGTCGTAGAATCGACGAGATCAGACCTCTTGAGGCTGAGGTAGACCTTATTCCAAGAGTACACGGTTCTGCTATGTTCAAGCGTGGACAGACTCAGATCCTTGATATCGTAACCCTTGCTCCTCTTTCAGAGGTTCAGAAGGTTGAGGAACTTAACGAGTACATCACAGAGAAGCGTTACCTTCACCAGTACAACTTCCCGGGTTACTCAGTAGGTGAGGCTAAGGCAAGCCGCGGTCCGGGACGTCGTGAGATCGGTCACGGAGCACTTGCTGAGAGAGCACTCCTTCCTGTACTTCCTTCAGTAGAAGATTTCCCATATGCTATCCGCGCGGTTTCAGAGACAATGGAGTCTAACGGTTCTACATCAATGGGTTCAACCTGTGCATCCTGCCTGTCACTTATGGCAGCCGGTGTTCCTATCAAGGAGCCTGTAGCAGGTATCAGCTGCGGTCTTGTAACCGGTGATACAGATGATGATTATCTGGTTCTTACAGATATCCAGGGTCTCGAGGATTTCTTCGGTGACATGGACTTCAAGGTAACGGGTACTCATGAAGGTATCACAGCTATCCAGATGGATATCAAGATCCACGGTCTTACAAGGGATATCGTAACAGAAGCTATAAAGAGAGCACATGAGGCACGTCTTTTCATCATGGACGGCGTTATGAAGGATGCTATCCCGGAGCCTCGTAAGGAGCTTTCACCATATGCACCTAAGATAATCACTCTCCAGATCGATCCCGAGAAGATAGGTGATGTTATCGGTAAGCAGGGCAAGACCATCAATGGGATCATTGACGAGACAGGTGCCAAGATCGACATCGACGATAACGGTATGGTTTCCATCTCCGGCATCGACCTTGCAGCTCTTGAAAAGGCCAAGAAGATCGTTGAGTCCATCGTTAATGACATCGAGCCGGGTCAGATCCTTGAAGGTAAGGTTGTGCGTATCATGAACTTCGGTGCATTCGTACAGTTAAGCCCTAACAAGGACGGTATGGTTCACATCTCAAAGCTTGCTGATGGAAGAGTTGATAAGGTTGAGGATGTTGTAAACATCGGCGATGAGGTTACCGTAAAGGTACAGGAAATCGACAAGATGGGCAGAATCAATCTCACCATGAGACCACAGGATCTTAAAGATTGATATAATCAGAATACCTTGGCATCGGGAGTTTCATGAAAATGCAGCTCCCGATGCATTAACACATAGGGGACATGCTTTTTAAGCATATGACTCTCTGTAAATATCAAATTTTAAATCTAAGAGCGGGGACTGGCGACAGTCCCTTCTTTACATTTAGGAGAACAAAATGAAGATCAGAACACGATACGCTCCGTCACCAACCGGAAGAATGCATGTTGGTAATTTAAGAACTGCACTGTATGCTTACCTCATTTCAAAGCACGAGGACGGCGATTTCCTTCTCAGAATAGAAGATACAGACCAGGAGCGTCTTGTTGAAGGTGCGGTAGACCTCATTAACAGAACCCTTGCCGACACAGGACTCATTCCTGATGAGTCACCTGATAAGCCGGGTAATTGCGGACCTTATGTTCAGTCAGACCGTGTTAAGTCCGGCATCTACATGGATTACGCAAAGCAGCTCGTAAACGAGGGCAAGGCTTACTACTGCTTCTGTACAAAGGAGCGTCTTGAGACTCTGAAGACAACCGTTAACGGCGAAGAGATCATGCACTATGATAAGCATTGTCTCAGCCTTTCAAAGGAAGAGATTGAAGAGAACCTCAAGGCAGGAAAGCCTTATGTTATCCGTCAGAATAACCCAACAGAGGGAACAACCTCTTTCCATGACGAGCTTTACGGAGATGTCACAGTAGACAACTCTGAGCTTGATGACATGGTACTTATCAAGTCCGACGGATTCCCTACTTACAATTTTGCCAATGTTATCGACGATCATCTTATGGGTATCACTCACGTTGTCCGCGGCAATGAGTATCTGAGCTCAAGCCCTAAGTACAACCGTCTTTATGATGCATACGGATGGGAGATTCCCAAGTATGTTCACTGTCCGCTCATTACAGATGAGAATCACAAGAAGCTTTCAAAGCGTTCAGGACATTCTTCCTTTGAGGACCTCATCGACCAGGGCTTTGTTGCAGAGGCAGTTGTTAACTTCGTAGCTCTTCTCGGCTGGTCACCGGATGACAATGAGGAGATCATGTCTCTTCAGGATCTCATCCGTAAGTTTGATTACACCCGTATCTCCAAGAGTCCGGCGGTTTTCGACATGGGCAAGCTTCGCTGGATGAACGGCGAGTATATCAAGGCTATGGATTTCGATAAGTACTATGAGAGAGCACTTCCTTTCATTCAGGAAACCATTAAGAGGCCTCTTGACTTCAGGCATATCGCTACCATGGTTAAGACCCGTATCGAGATCTTCCCGGATATCCCTGAAATGATATCTTTCTTTGAGGAGGTTCCTGAGTACGAGAATGATCTTTATGTAAATAAGAAGTCTAAGACAAATCTTGAGAACTCACTTCAGCTTCTTAAGGATGTGCTTCCTCTTCTTAAAGCTCAGGAGGATTACTCCAATGATGCGCTTTTCGCACTTCTTTCTGAGTACGGCAAGGAGAAGGAACTTAAGACTGGTTTTGTTATGTGGCCTATCCGTATCGCTCTTTCAGGTAAGCAGATGACTCCTGCGGGTGCTACCGAAATCATGGAGGTTCTCGGAAAGGACGAGTCTATCAGGAGACTCGAAGCCGGAATCGCTAAGCTTGAGGGGTAATGTTTTTACCGCAGGGTTTTGAAATGGGTCAAGAAAATGCAAGGGACGTGTGACGGCCCTTGCATTTTCTTTCACATTTTCTCTTAATTCACAAAAGGATAATCTATTTTCATCACAGATTATCTTTTTTAATTGGTGTTAATCGTCTTCTCACAAATTTCTTTTTTCGTATATAATCGTTAATATTTTATCTTTGTCTTATATGCTATTATAGTCTCGTATATTTTTTAAGTCCTTCCAATATTCGGAGGGCAGATGGGAGTATGTATGGGATTCTTTTTATTATTTCCTTTTTTAGTTATTCTTTTTCTTATTTTGAGTAGCTGCATCAAGGTTGTGCCGCAGGGGTATGCTGTTAATGTTGAGCGTCTCGGAAAATATCATGATACCTGGCACGCGGGGCTTCACTTCAAGATGCCTGTCATTGACAGGGTTTTCCGTAAGATTTCTCTGAAGGAGCAGGTTTGTGATTTTGATCCTCAGCCGGTTATCACAAAGGATAATGTTACCATTTCTATTGATTCTGTTGTTTACATGACAGTTTTTGATCCCAAAGCTTATCAGTATGGTATCGAAAATGCCATGAGTGGTCTTGCTAATCTTACCGCCACAAACCTTCGTTCCATCGTTGGTGAGATGGAGCTTGATATGACTCTTTCAGGCAGAGACATCATCAACAGCAAGATGCAGATGGCTCTTGATACGGCTACCGATCCATGGGGTATCAAGGTCACAAGAGTTGAGGTTAAGAACATTCAGCCACCTCGTGAGATTGAGGAGGTTATGACCAAGCAGATGAGAGCTGAGCGTGAGAGACGTGAGACTGTCCTTCAGGCAGAGGCTCATCAGGAGTCTATCGTTAAGAGAGCAGAAGGTGACAAAAGGGCTAAGGTTCTTGCGGCAGAAGCTGAGAGAGATGCCCAGATCGCCATCGCTCAGGGTAAGGCTGAGTCTGTAAAGCTTGTCTACAAGGCTGAGGCAGAGGGTCTTGAGATGCTTAAGTCTGCCAATGTTAATGACACAGTTCTGAAGCTTCGCGGTCTTGAGGCACTTAAGACTGTGGCTGACGGTCGCGCAACAAAGATTTTCCTTCCGACAGATATTTCTGCAACAGTTTCTTCTCTTGGTGCTCTTACAGAGGCTGTTGGAATCGGTGATTACACAAAGATCGACAGAACCCCAAAGGAGGCAGCACAGCGTCCGGTTGATCCATGTCTGAATGAAAACAGCACTCCGATCACTCTGGAGGCTGCCGGAAAGTCAAACCAGATTGCAGACGACATTGAGCATAGACAATAATATTTTCCTTAGCCCCCCTCGCCAAGTCAGAGTTGTCATAAAGAAAACTCTGACATTGCTGCCCAAGATTTGTTTTTTAATCTTGGGAGCCGCGCGGCTTTGAGCGGTTCAAAAGAATCCGTCAGGATTCTTTCTTTGGCGAGGGCCTAGAGCCTCTTAGGGGTTCTGTTATAGATTTTTCCGCCGGAGCGACCCGTTTCTAAACGGATGCCCTCAGGCTCTGGCTGGACAGTTTTAAAATTCCTATAAGGAGCATAGTAAATGAAAAATTTCAACAACAGCGGTCCGGGAAATGGTCCCGGTATGCCGCACATCGATATGCCGGATCCAAAGAAGGCAAAGGAAACGGCAGGAAAGATCTTTAAGGTTCTGGCTCTGATTATCGTAGTTTTTCTGGCCATAAGCTTTGTTTCCTCGGGTCTTTACAGAGTTTCCGAACAGGAACAGGCAGTTGTTACAAGATTCGGTAAGGTTCAGGACGTTAAAACCGCAGGAATGTATTTCAAAATTCCATTCGTCGATACGGTTCATCTGGTTCGCACAACTACCTACGGAATTCCGATTGGTTACAGGGTGTACGACGAAAACACCGGAGAAGACGGAAGAGCCGAATCACTTACCGAGCAGTCTCTCATGATCACCTCGGATTTCAACTTTGTAAACACCGATTTCTATATCGAGTATCGCGTGTCTGATCCGGTGAGTTACCTTTATAACTCGAGCAATCCCAAGGCAATCCTTGAGAACCTTGCCCAGGCTGCCATCCGTACCATCGTTTCCAACTATAACGTTGATGATGTCATGACTACCAGCAAAAACAAGGTACAGTCAGATGTCCGGGATTCTCTGGTAAGCGCTCTTTCAAAATCAAACATCGGTCTTGAGGTTGTTAATGTCTCCATCCAGGACGTGGAACCGCCAAACCAGCAGGTTATGTCTGCCTTCAAGGCTGTTGAAAACGCAAAGCAGGGCTCTGAGACTTCCATTAACAATGCAAATAAGTATAAGTCAGAACAGCTTCCCGCAGCCGAGGCCAATGCCGACAAGATCGAAAAACAGGCAGAGGCAAAGAAGGAATCCAGAATAGCGGAGGCTCAGGGACAGGTTGCCAGATTTAATGCCATGTACGATCAGTACAAGCTTAACCCCCTCATCACCAAGCAGCGTTTATTCTATGAGACAATGGAGGATGTTCTTCCGGGTCTAAAGGTCATAATCGATGACGGGGGCACCCAGACCATGCTTCCTCTCGAAAGCTTCACATCAGAAAGCCGCACTAATGTCGTAAACTATTCTGAAAACACAGCTGCAGCTGCGGATACAGATACAAATGCAGCTTCAGCAGAAGAAAACCTGACCGGAGAGGAGAGCAACTCATGAAGAAAACCTTTAACATAATAAGAGCTGTCCTTGTGGTCATACTGCTTTGCTTTTTATTCCTGTCCGGTACAGCCTTTTATACTGTAAATCCCAATGAATACGGTGTTGTAACCCATCTTGGAAAGATCACAAAGGTAAGCACCGAAGCCGGTCTTTACACCAAGCTTCCTTTCCTGGAGAGCGTCCGTTACATCCCAAAGGACCTTCAGATTTACGATATCCAGCCTTCAGATGTCATCACAAAGGACAAAAAGTCCATGATTGCGGATGACTTCATCTTATGGAAGGTCACAGATCCCGTAAAGTTCACCCAGACTCTCAATGCCTCCACCAGAGCAGCAGAGGATCGTGTCGGTGTAGCAGTTTACAATGCCACAAAGAACACAATTTCCTCAATGTCTCAGGACGAAGTCATTGCTGCAAGAGGCGAGCAGCTTACGAAGCTAATAACAGAGGATTCCAATTCCGACATCGGCGGCTACGGCATTACCATCACCGAGGCTAAGATAAAGGCACTCGACCTCCCCGATGACAACAAGGAAGCCGTTTACGAGCGAATGATCTCCGAGCGCCAGAATATCGCTGCCTCCTACAAAGCACAGGGTGACAGCCAGGCCCAGAAGATCCGAAACGACACCAACCGTCAGGTAACCATCATGGAAGCAGAGGCAAAGAAGCAGGCTGCCATCATCGAAGCAGAGGGTGAAGCAGAGTACATGAAAACCCTCGCCGAAGCCTACAACACCACTGAGAAGGCGGAATTCTACAACTACATCCGCTCCCTCGACGCCCTCAAGACTTCCCTCAAAGGTCGCGGCGACAAAACCATAATCCTCGATAAAGATTCTGAACTCGCAAAAATCCTATACGGTACAGACCTTCGATAAACCAGGGTTAGCCCCGGCGGGCATCCCTTTTAAAACGTTGAGCGAGGACGTGAAAAATCAAAATCTGGTCCCTTAGAGGCTCTTGATCCCTTTTCCTTAGCCCCCTCGCCAAGTCAGAGTTGTCATCAAAGAAAATCTCTGACATTGGCGAGGGTCTAGAGCCTCTTAGGGACCAGATTTTAGATTTTTCCGCCGCAGCGACCCGTTTTAAAAGGGATGCCCGCCGGGGCTAACCCGTATGGTCGAAATTCAGACCATAGGAGATTTCCGAAGCTCGTGGTACACTATGTGCCATGAGCTTTTCTAATGAACAAATTCAGGCAATCAATCACATAAACGGGCCCGCCATGGTGCTTGCGGGTCCCGGCTCCGGAAAAACCACAGTCATCACTCAAAGACTCCTGAACCTCTTATCCTTAGACATTCCCTCAGAAGACATTCTGGTGATCACCTTCACAAAGGATGCCGCTCAGGAAATGGAAACGAGATTCAATAAACTGGCAAAAGAGAAGGGCCACGAAGGACACCGTATCACCTTCGGAACCTTCCATTCGGTATTTTTCTTTATTCTGCGGCTCAGGTACAACCTGTCCTTCAAAAACATAATAAGCGACAGAACAAAGGTAATGATCCTTCGTGAACTTACCATGCAGGAGCACATTGACAGCTCCTATGATATGGATTTTTTCAGACTGCTTCTGTCCGAAATCTCCAAATTCAAATCCCTGGGGAAGAATACCTCAGGCTTCACCTCAAAACTCATTGATACGGACAAATTCCTCCGCATCATAGAGCAGTACCGACAGGAGCTCCGGACACAGCGGCTGGTAGATTTCGACGATATGCTGCTTTTATGCCACGAACTGTTTCTGAGGGAACCCGGAGAACTCAGAAAATGGCAGAAAAAATACCGCTTCATTCTCGTTGACGAGTTTCAGGACATCAGCCCCGTACAATATGAGATAGTTAAAATGCTGGCGGCTCCCGAAAATAACCTTTTCATAGTGGGAGACGATGACCAGTCCATCTATCGCTTCAGGGGTGCCGAACCCTCCATCATGCTGGGCTTCGGTAAGGATTATCCCGACGCAAAACAGATCTTTCTCTCAAACAATTACCGTTCAAGGCAGGAAATCGTAAATTTTGCGAAGAAAGTCATCAGCCACAATAAACAGCGCTTTTCAAAAGATATCCGGGCGGTGAACGGACCCGGAGGAGTAACATTATGCTACAGGACAAAGGACCCGCTTAACGAATACCTGCAGGTACTTGAAAATATTAAAAAGGAGCTTGGAACCGGAGTTCCGCCTGAAGAAATTGCAGTTCTTTTCAGAACAGAGCTTCTGGTGCATCCGCTATTGACCGAGCTTTCCAAGCTTCAGATTCCTTATACATTAAAGAACAAGGTTAAAAATATCTATGACAGCAGCACCGCCCGGGATATTATCTCCTATATAAAACTGTCCCTGAATATGGGCTCCCGGGCAGATTTTCTCAGGATAATGAATAAGCCGCTCCGCTATATCTCGAGAAAGGCCCTTGACCGCCGGGACATGAGCTTTGACAAGCTGAAGCGGTATTACTCTTCATCCTCCGAAATGCTCTATAAGATTGACCTGCTCATGAGAGATCTTACGTCTATAAGGAGACTCCCTACGGTAGCGGCCATTATCTATATCCGGAAAAAAATCGGTTATGACCGGTTTATAGAGGATAATGCAAGAGAGAATCATCTTAATCCTGAAAACGTAAATGCTATAATGGATGAGATAGAAACTTCCTCCCGGCACATTTCCGACAAAAAAGAATGGCTTGATTTCGTTGAAAATTACGGGGAAGAGCTTGCGAAAAAGCAGGACGGATCCGACAAGGGCATCCATCTCATGACCTTCCACGGCAGCAAAGGACTGGAGTTTGACATCGTTCATCTGGTGGATATAAATGAGACCATTGTCCCCTACCGAAAGGCAGTTTCAAAAGAAGATATCGAGGAGGAGCGCCGCGGTTTTTATGTAGCCATCACCAGAGCGAGAAAAGAGCTTCACATTTATTTCACAGATCAAAGATATAGTAAAAACTGCAGTCCAAGCAGATTTCTGCTGGAAGCAATGAAATAAACTTAAGTACTATACAACATTATGTGTTCTGTACCTTGAATCAGGTTTCTGACATTTTTTAATCACAAAGCCTGATAAGCCTGATTTTAGGTCTAACACATCAGATGGACATCTGTATGAAAAATACACATCCTGATAAGCCTGATTTCTAGGTCTGACACATCAGATGGACATCAGCATGATAGATATAAAGGAAAAACTGATTTTGGGGAGGATTAGCTATGGATCGTTTAAAAATACTTGTTGTAGATGATGAAGACAGAATGAGAAAGCTGCTTTCGGACTTTCTCAAAATAAAGGATTTTGAAGTAATCGAAGCCGCTGATGGGGAGGAAGCCATCGATAAATTTTTCTCCATAAAGGATATAGCACTTATCATTCTTGACGTTATGATGCCGAAAATGAACGGCTGGGATGTACTTAAAACAGTGAGAGAACACAGCAAGGTTCCTGTGATAATGCTTACGGCCCGTTCTGAAGAGTCGGATGAGCTTAAAGGCTTTGAATACGGTGCGGATGAATACATCTCGAAACCCTTCTCGCCAAAGATACTTGTGGCCAGAGTCGAAGCAATACTGCGAAGATCCGGCATGAATCAGGACGATGTGATAGATATAGGAGGCATAATCATTGACAAATCCGCCCACTCCGTAAAGATAGACGGCAAGGAGATTGAGCTTAGCTTCAAAGAATATGAACTCCTAGTTTATTTCATAGAAAACAAGGGCATAGCTCTTTCCAGAGAAAAAATCCTCAATAACGTATGGAACTACGACTATTTCGGAGATGCCAGAACCATCGATACTCATGTAAAGAAGCTCCGTGCCAAGATGGGAGATAAAGGCGACTACATTAAAACCGTGTGGGGCATGGGCTACAAGTTTGAGGCGTAATGAGTAAAATCAGTTCTCTCAGACAGACTATCACATCCGGAGCATCGATAATCCGTTATGAAATATCCGGAAAATGCTTTATGACAAGACTTCGGTTCTGAGAAAAACCCGGAATGGAGATTTAGATGAACAAAAACTCTATCCTGAAAAAAAGCATAAAATGGCGGTACACCTGCATTTTTATCTGCATTATCGCCGCCATACTGGCTGCCATTCTTTTGACCAACACCTTCCTTCTGGAAAGGCTTTATACCAAAGAGAAGATCACCACCCTTGAGACAGCCTATGAAAATCTGAACAATATGCTGAGCAGCAATAACGATGACAACATTGCCTCAAAGCTTTTCCCCTCAGACTACGACAGTTCAGATCCCGAAACCGAAACAACCGCCACTAAATATCTCAAAGAGCTTTCTGAGACTAACAATGTCAATGTTATCATCATGGACACAAAAACCGACCGGATATTCTCCACCTTCGGAGACCTTAATTTCCAGCTTCGGAAGCTTAATCAGTACATTCTCGGAAACAGATCCGGTATTACGGCTGAAGTGGTCAGAAAATTCGACAACTATTCAATCGAAAGAAATGTTGATAACCTGTCAAAGAACACTTACCTTGAAAGCTGGGGGTATTTTTCCGATAATACCACCTGCTTCATCATGTCCATGCCGGTTTCAAGTTTAAAGGAATCCGTGGGATTTTTTAACCGATTCCTGCTTTTTATCGGTATAATAGCCATGATCTTTGGCTCTGTCATTGTTTATTTCATGAGCCGCGAGATCACCAAACCCATAAATCAGCTGGCCCGGCTCAGTGAAAAGATTTCCGCTCAGGATTACAGCGCAAGGTATGAAGGTACGTCCCAGGATGAGATAGGCGTTCTGGGAAACTCCATGAACACCCTTTCCGAAAGTCTTCAGAAAACCATCGCGGAGCTGAAAACCGCCAATAATGAACTCCAGTCCGACGTAGAAAACAAGATAAAGTATGCCGAGCGTCAGCAAGAATTTGTTGCCAATGTCTCCCACGAGCTTAAAACCCCTATAGCTCTTATCCAGGGCTATGCGGAGGGGCTGAATGAAGGGCTGGCGGAGGATCCCGAAACCAGAAGCTACTATTGCGGAGTCATAGTGGATGAAGCAAAAAGGATGAATACTTTGGTTCATGAGCTGATGAGTCTCAGCTCGATCGAACAGGGTAAGGATCTTCCCGACTTTGCACTTTTTGATATCTCAAAGGTTGTAAACGGTGTCATTACCAAGTCAGAGATTCTTATAAAGCAGGCTTCGGCCCATGTAGAGGTAGACATTCCCGACGGCACCATGGTGTGGGCAGACGAATTCAAGGTGGAGCAGATCATAACGAACTACCTGAACAATGCACTCCATCATCTGAAGGAGCCCAATAACATAAGCATCTTCTCCGAAAAAGAACGGGACGGAACTCTGTCCATTCATGTATCAAATACAGGAAATCCCATTCCCGAAGAAGATCTGGCAAAAATCTGGGAGAAGTTTTTCAAGGTGGATAAAGCACATACCAGAAGCTACGGCGGAAGCGGACTGGGGCTAAGCATTGTAAAGGCCATAGTTGATGCCCACCACCAGAAGTGCGGAGCAAAGAACACCAGGACCGGAGTGGATTTCTGGTTTACACTGGAAAGAGAAGATAAGCGCAAACGCTGACAAGTTGTTACAAACTTTTGATTTGTTCACCATTTCTTTATATTTTTTCTCTTTCAATATATCCCGTTTTAGATTAAGATGTGGGGAGCGATTTAATTCGCCCCCACTTTATTTTTGAAATTTTGGAGGTAACACAAATGATAAATCCCGCAGAAATGATGAAGATTGCAGGCATAATGAAGAAATTTCAAAGCAATCACCCAAAGGTAGTGGCATTTATGCAGCACACCTTCTCAAACAGCATTCCCGTAGGTTCGGTTATAGAATTAACCATCACAAAACCGGGACAGGACCCTGTGACTACCAACTTCAAGGTTCTGGAGGATGACGTGGAAATGGTTGAAACCTTAAAGCAGATGCACAAGTGATACCATGAACCTTTCCAATTTGTTAAAAGACCCTGTAGATATTCCCTTTCTCCTCGTATATGTTACGGGAGTTCTGGTCATGGTATACTGCGCCATGCAGTTTGTCCATGGCGCTATCTACAAAGAAAAAAAGGCTCTGATCCACGGAATAAAAACCTTCCTTCTGGCTGTGCTACTGCTGGCTCCCAGGCTTATTTACCAGAGAGTCAGAGTTGACGGATCCGATTATCTGAAGCTTATAAAGACTTCAGTTAATGCCACCGGCCTCATTAATGATTCTTCCGCCTCTTATGATGAGCAGCTCGAAGAACGGCAATTGGAGGCATTGGCAGAAAGGTTATCGGCAGCCGGATATCGCACCGATGTCTTAAACGGAAGCTTAAGCAGTAATTCCGAAACCGGGGTTCAAATGCTCAGTGCTGTAAAAGCCGCATCATCGGATTCTGATGATGCAGACATCATTCTGATTTCCGCATATCTCGATTCTTCCGATGCCGATGCCGTCTTTTTAAACACATCAAAAATAGCAATCCTTGAGTCGGCAGCAAAAAGGCTGTCCGCCATGGACACATCAGCAGAGATCCGTTTTCTCATATCCCGTGACCTATATAAGGGGCAGAATGCGGCAGAAGAATATTTATCGAACCTTTCTTCCGACGAAAAGAACCGTATACTTTTTGAATTAAGCCTTGACCTTAGGAAATCCGATGAATACCCGGGGTTCGAAGCAGCCACCGCTAACGGTAAAGCAACGCCCCTTTCCGAAGCTTTGATAAGCTCCATCAGAAAAATGACAGGGCAGAAGACCGAACTCAAAAGATCCACAGAAACAGAGTATATTGTTTACCATGTAAATGATATTCCATCGGTTTTACTGATCCGTAATTTACCGGAAGATAGCAGTACAAAGAACGCTCCTCAAGTACCGGATGCGGAACAGCTTTCCGACACAGCCGCCATAATAGGAAATATACTTTCAGATGCCTGTTCAAAAAACAGCACAGCCTTTACAACTTCCATCAGATCTATAGATAAGAGCAACATCGGTTCCGGCTCTTTCGTAAAGAAAGCATACCCGAAATCCGTATCCGTGATGAAGATATCAGAGGAGCTGGGAGTAAAGATGACAGAAACCGGAATGAAAGCTCAGGATGGTACAGATATCTACAGCGGAAACCTTTACCTTCTTACCTTTGATTCACCTTCAGAGGTTTTCCTTCATATTAATGATGAAGGCCTCAAAAGGATCACTGTAAACACAAAGGATCTTTCCCGATCAAAAGAGGAAATGACACAGATTTTAAAAAATCTTTTCGGCGAACCCGAAGCAAAGGATGATGTCCTGATCTGGACAGACGAAGAGTACGGTTCAAAATATCATTTGTCTGAAACCGACTCATCAGACGCATTTGAAAACAGTGTATCTGAAGGATACACATTATATATAACCAAAATCCACGATTAAAATAGCGGGCAGCCACAGAAAGGATCCCTACGGATTCTCCTGAACCGCTTAAAGCCGCATGGCTCACGCAATCAAAATCGCGGATAATACCGAAAGCTCCGGAAACCACTTGCTATAGTGATCCCCGGAGCTTCTTTAAAATTTCACTTTTTCATGTCTGTTAAAAGTCCCGTCGGTGAAGATGACAGGATAACGCAAAAGCCTTCTTCAGTAGCTGCTATAGCCTGAGCACTCAGACTGATATTTTCCAAAGTGGTATCTATAATTCCGATTTTTTCTGTTGAAGCAGATGCCGTTTTCTGTTCACTCGCAGCCGCTTTTTTTGCATTTGACGCTTCAATCGTGTCAGCCGCATTGATAACCGGTATTGTAACCTTTCCGGACTCAGATGTTGAAACTGTCGATACGCTTTGTGCTGTGACAGTATTCGCGGTCTGAACATTAACAGCCGCAGAAATGATCGGTGTTGCAGCATTATTTAATGTAACTTCATCCCCGGGCTCAACAGCGGTGGTTACAGAAGATTTATTCTGATTGTTTGATGTTGTATATTGAGATGCAGAAGAGGGCAATGATGAAACCGTCACCACATTGTCAGCCAACGCCGGTGTTGCCGGGCTCAATGTCATAACCCCGCACATCATCGCTGATGCCAGAACCCTGTTCCATATTTTATTCATAACTCTAACCCCTTACTTTCGGGATACAGGCCATTATCAAAGCTCAAATGACCGGGCACTAAGTTTATGGTAAGCCAGATTCGTGCACCAATCCCTGAATTCATTATAATCCAAATGCTCCTTGCAAAATGTTACATTTATTCTACGTTTTTCAATCAAAACAGGTATGGGGATAATCCTGCCTTACATAAATCCACCGGGGACGGTTCTCTTCGATGAGAACAGTCCCCGGAGAAATTTCCATGAAAACAAAGAACCCATATCAATGACCTCTATACAATCATTGATATGGGCTCTATTTTTAAATCAGTTCTGTATTCAGATTAGTGAGTTGCCTCGTAAGCTGCATTAGCAAGAGCTGCTGCATCAGCTGAAGAAAGAACAGGTGCTAAAACTACCTGACTACCTGCTAACGCTTCCTTTGCAAGCTCAACAGTAGCGTTAGCCTGAGCTGCTGCTGCCTGTGAATTTGCAACTCTTGATGCGTGTGTGTTAGGAGCAAGCTTGATTCCCTGAGCTGTAAGAGCTGCATAAACTGCTTCCTCTCCGCCATTTGCCTGAACAAATGCATTCCAGTAAGCTTCACGTTTTGCGTTAGCATCATTAGCAGCAAGAGCTGATCCTGAGTATGGATTTAAGCTGTGAACGTGTGATGATGATGCAAATGCAGGAACAGCCATAGAAGCTGCAATAACACCTGACATAACAACAGCCAACATTGTCTTAGAAGTTTTCATCTCAATATACCTCTTTTACTTTTTGTTATCATTTTTAGTGATACATAATTTCTTCGCCTATTATACAGCAAAAAATTAAGATTTCCATAATTTTTTCAATATTTTTACAAAAAGCGTACAAAATCAGTACTAACTCGGTAATAGTGCGGCTCAACTGTTACCGAAATTATGATTCGATACCCTTAGACGATGATCTACTTTGACCCGTTAAGATATCGCCGGAGGAAAGGGGGATGCTACGGGATATGTTATAATGATGGAAGATTATGCTAATATATGCGTAGAAGATATATGGGAGGTTCAGGATGTCAAAGGTTATCTCCATCGGAGCACAGTATTTCTCTGATTTAAGAGAAAAGGACTGTTTTTATGTAGATAAAACATATTTTATCAAGGAATGGTGGGAGAAGAAGGACATAGTTACTCTCATAACCCGTCCGCGCCGTTTTGGAAAGACACTCAACATGAGCATGACGGAATGCTTCTTTTCCATAAAGTACAAAGGCAGAGGAGATCTTTTTGAAGGTCTGTCCATATGGGAGGATGAAAGGTACAGAGCACTTCAGGGAACGTATCCGGTTATATTTCTGTCCTTTGCGGGTGTGAAGGCGGTAAATTATGAGACAACCAGAGAGTCTATCAATAAGCTTATAGTAAATTTGTATGATGATTATAAGTATATTCTTGAAGATGACAGATTTGATAAGAAAGATAGGAGAATTTTTGATGAAATCTCTATGGATATGTCTGACAGTACTGTATATACGTCAGTAAACCAACTGTGCAAATACCTTGAACTGTACTACGGCAGGAAATGTATAGTGATCATCGATGAGTATGACACGCCTATGCAGGAGGCATGGATAAACGGTTACTGGGACGAGCTCACGGCATATATGCGAGGGCTTTTCAACAACACCTTCAAGACGAATCCATACCTTGAGAGGGGACTCATGACAGGCATCACGAGAGTGAGCAAGGAGTCTATATTCTCTGATCTTAACAACCTGAATGTCATCACCACCACATCAGATGAGTATGCGGATTGCTTTGGATTTACCGAAAAAGAAGTGTTCGAGGCAATGGATACACAGGGCATCGATCCGTCAGAAAAGGAAAAGGTTAAGACATGGTATGACGGCTTTACATTTGGAAGCATTACTGATATTTATAATCCATGGTCAGTAACATCCTATCTCGATAAGAGAAAATTTGATACATATTGGGCAAACACAAGTGGAAACGGTCTGGTTGGCAGGCTTCTCAAAGAATCTGACAGAGGAATCAAGATAGAGTTTGAGAAACTTTTAGAGGGAAAGAGTATTGAAGCAAGGATAGATGAGCAGATAGTATTTGATCAGCTGTCTGGAAGTAAAAATGCTGTCTGGAGTTTGCTTTTGGCCTCCGGATATCTAAAGGTTACAAGAGCCGTATTTAGCAGTGCAGGGAAACCATATTATCAGCTGGCTCTGACTAACTATGAAGTAAAGTGTATGTTTGAATCCATGATTGAAGGCTGGTTTTCACAGACTGACGACTTTGGTGATTTCATTTCCGCCATGATGCGAGGTGACGAGTACGAGATGGAAAGATACATGAATCAGGTAGCAGTAAACACCTTCAGTTCCTTTGATACCGGAACATCTCCTTCCGGCGAAAAGCATCCTGAAAGATTCTATCATGGCTTTGTTCTCGGCCTCATGGTAGATAAATCAAGAGACTACATCATAAAATCAAACCGTGAAAGCGGCTACGGAAGATATGATGTGGTGATGGAACCAAAGAACACTTCAGATGTTGCGGTGATCATGGAATTCAAGGTCCGGGATGAAAGACGCGGAGAGAAGACCCTTTCCGATACTGCTGATAATGCATTATCACAGATAGAAGACAGAAAATATGATGCAGACCTTATTTCCAGAGGCATCCCTGCGGAACGCATATACAAGTACGGCTTTGCCTTTGAAGGTGAGACCTGCCTCATCAAAAAGGGATAAGGCTACATTATTATCCCCCTGTAATTTTATTTTTCCGGCTTTATAATTACCTGTTGACAGCCATGCCTTCAGATGATAGTCTTTAGGTGAAATTGAAATAAGTTCTTCGGGGCAGGGTGTGATTCCCTACCGGCGGTATAGTCCGCGAGCCTTTGTGCATGAACCGGTGTGATTCCGGTACCGACAGTATAGTCTGGATGAGAGAAGAAAACGTGAAGTTAGCGATGATTTATCTCAGTGCCCGAATCAAAGGTACTGAGATTTTTTCGTTATCGGGAGTATCCCGATTCGATGATATATCGAAATTTCAACCATCTCAAAGAGCTTGTTTCCTCAAATATTTATTATGATTTTGGAGGACAACACTATGACAAACAGATCAAACATTCAGAAACTGGTTTATACAGGACTTCTCGCAGCCCTTGCGGGAGTGCTCATGTCACTTGAATTCAGCATTCCCTTCTTCCCGCCTTTCTATAAGATAGACTTCAGTGATATGCCAAGCGTTATCGCGCTTTTTACTCTGGGACCATTTTCCGCATTCTTTGTTGAAGTTTCAAAGCTTCTGATCAAGCTTTTCACCGTCGGAACAAACAGCATGTATGTAGGTGAGGTTTCAAACCTTCTCGGAGCATTTATTTTCATCGTTCCTATGTGGTTAATGTACAAGAGATCCGATAAGTCCATCAAGAGCATTGCCATCTTACTTATTGCCAATGTTTTCATCCGTACAGCCTGGATGTGCTTCTGCAATGCTTTCATCACCCTTCCCATGTATGCCTCAGCTATGGGCGTAAGCATCGACGATGTTGTGGTTATGGTATCTTCGGTAAATCCTATGATCAAGAATCTTCCGACCTTCATCATCCTTGCAACAATTCCGTTTAACTTGATTAAGCTCACTTTGGTTTACACACTTTCATATGTGATCTTCAGCAGAGTGAGGGCTGCTGTTCCCGGGTTTCGCTCCATGAACAGCACAGCCCGGGTATGATCTTTAGTACTATGGAGACATTGACAGATCAGCTTTCCATATATATTTGCTCATCAGTTGGCGAATGTTTCCGGTTCGGAGGCATTCGCCCTTTCTTTATATATATGAAGACCGGGTACCATAGTTTCCGCGAATCCCGGACCCTTAATCAGTAACTTTTTTTCCTTTTAAACAGAAGCTAATTAGATCTGCATCTGTGTGTCAGATATTAAGGCTCCCAAAACAGCGTTAATAGATGAGAGGAGCCGGTTAGATTGACATCCGTGTGTCAGAAATAAACGATGGAAAACCTGCATTTACAGAGGAGAACATCATGATTCAGAATTACAGAGATTTAACAAGAAAAGAAATGGAAACTATCGACAAGGACAACACCATAGTCCTTATACCTCTCGGCGCCCTGGAGCAGCACGGTTCCCAGGCACCTCTCGGAACCGATTCCATGATAGCGGAAGCCATGCCAAGGTACGTTAAGGAAGAACTTGAGAAAACCGATCCTGATTTTCCCATGCTGATTTTTCCCGTGATCCCGGTGGGGCTTTCCATAGAGCATCTGAATTTCGCAGGCTCTGTTTCCTTTAAGCCGGATACCTACTACCACATGCTTTATGACATTGCAGAATCCATACAAAATCACGGTTTTAAAAAGCTTGTTTTCCTTATATGTCACGGAGGAAACCGTCCAATGGCAGACATTCTTTCGAGACAGCTT
>JAGAXP010000127.1 GCA_017940955.1 Oribacterium sp. | reverse complement strand
TGATATGTGTTAAGATCTATCTTGTAAAGCCTGCTATCGCACCGCTAAAGCGGCAGGGGCTTGACAAGATAGCTCCAAACACATACTCGCGGAATAAGCAAAAACTAACACTATCCATCTCTTCAAGGCTGACCGGCTTAGGCGAAAATTTTATTCAAAAAAGGTGGCAGGATTTCGTAATAAAATCCGACCACCAAAAATTAAAAAATAAACTTACACAGTTAACTTGACAAACCCAAAATGTTCGTGTAAATTCTATCCATCCAGGACCGATCATGACTCCGATGCTTGAGGGATATTTAAAGGATAATCAGTCCATGGCTGATCGTGTAAAGCAGTACAATCCTCTACCACCGCATATATCAGGACCGGAAGACGTTGCCAATGGTGTACTTTATTTGGCAAGTGATGAAGCCGCCTGTGTAACAGGAGCAGAACTTGTAGTTGATTGCGGTCACTTGGTTATGTAAGTTTTTTTGGAAAGATTAAATGAAACAGTTAACGAGACTTTTTTTGACTTTTAAATAGCCAAAAGTCTCGTTAACTTCTTCAATTAAGGGAATATTTTTATGCTGCACCAATAGTACATGTGAAGAAAAAGTAACTTTATAAATTCTAATAGTAAAAGGATGCAGATTAACACCCGCATCCTTTACTTAACCCTATATTTGCAATGGTAAAAGCTCATTTGAGCTAAGTCTAACAATTGAGCATTTATAATTACATTCTACGGACGGCGTCACTTTAAATGTTGCCTGTTACTTCGTTAAACTGGAGTTTAGCGCAAACATACGTTTTGCGAGTCACCATGCCGTAAATTGAAAAAGTAAATGCTTATATGAAGGACTTAATGCATAAATGAGCGTTTACCTTTGCAATATTATATATACTAATAAGAGCAAGGCTTTAAAGCCTTGCTCTATATTTATAATCTACATGTTAATTGTATACTCTGCTTCTGATATGTCAGTGATTTCAGGTTCTTCACCCAACGACACCGTAATTTGAGTGTCATGAAGAGTTAATGTGGTTTCACCCTCGACTGTTGGTTCTATTTTGTTATTATCTGAGCCTTCTTTTGCTTTAGTTTCATCTTCGTTGTCTTTGTCATTTTTTCTATTCTTTTTCTGAAACATAATTGCAATCATATATAAGTCCGGTGCAGCTTTCATGATATATGCTTTTTCTTCTGATGTAAGCCTTTTACCACTGTTTACCTTCTTTAGTATATCCATGGTCTTTTGGTGTTCATCGGCAATATTTTTCATGAATTTTCCTTCGTCTTCAGCTGCTTTAATTTGAGATTTCATAACATAATCATCAAAAACGGCGAGACGTTGGGTTAGGGCATCTTTACTGACACGCAAAAGCTTTTCTTTCATTTCGTATGATAAGGCAATATTTTTTCCGTTTATATTGATGTATCCTTTTTCAACTATATTTTCAGCTATAGTTGGATGTGCAAATCTTATGGTTAATGTATTGTCATTTATTTTAGAAACTTCAAGTTCCCAATCACTATAAGAGGCTCTAATATCACATGGGGTGTCGTAGCAGCTGTTTGATATCTCAAAACTATCGGTGTCTTTTGCATAATGACCTGTATTTTTCTCTTTTGACAAGTTGGATGGTTTATTCTTGTTATAAACATTATTTGTTGATGATCTGTTAAAGATTGTATTTTTTATTGCCTCCATATCAATTATTTCTCCCATCACCATAATTACTTTATTACAATCTCGACTGGATATGACGAATTAAGTATATCAAGAATTATCAAGTATCTATTTCGTACGTTTATTCGACAGATACCTTGGTTTTTATGAGTCATAAAATTCTTAAAAGAAATTAAAAATTATCGGTTTATACTAAAATTTATTTTAATCAATTTGCTAGAGATTTCTTTGTTTCAAGTTGATCCAGATATTAAATAAATACATATTTATAAATAATTTAAGATTTATAAAATCTTTTTGCTATCATAATTCCCGACAACAACGCATTAAATCCTAAGACTGGTGACATCAAAATATCATTAATTTGATCTATTCGTTTGTGATTATCTTTTCTTCCCAAATTGAAATCATTTTATGAAATTGATCATAGTTATTTCCGCCTTTAAAAAACCAATAATCCATGAGAATGGCTATAAGTACTAAAATCAAAACAACTATAATAGCAATTATATGTTCTTTAATGAACTTTTGATGTTCCTCCGGGAAAAAACAAGTTTTTGTATATATTCGTATAAATATACTTGCCACTAATACTATATACCAGAGTATTATCCAAAACATATCATTCATAATTATGTCAATGCAAACATAATACTACTCCTTTATCAAATAAATTATTGAATGATTTTGCGCAAAAATAATTCTAAGTTAATTATACTTCTCTTACCCGAATATTCTTTACTTTAATGTTAAAATCCTTGAACTATAATCATCAAATTAATAACAACATTTAGCTTTTCTTTCTTTGTACTTAAGATTTTTTAAGTAATGGTATATTTATGGCTTTCTAATGAATTTTTTAAAAGACGTTTTAAGATAAGAATTATTGAATATTTTTGCTATCATTAGCACCAACAATAATGCATTAAATCCCATGACTGGTGGTATCTAAATCATATTTAGGAAGGTATCATCATGAAGAATAAACATTTAACTTTTGATGAACGTTACGCTATTCAGACCGGTCTTGATGCCGGAAAATCAATACATAAAATTGCGGTAGAACTTGACCGTGTAGACTCTTCTATCCGGAGAGAAATCAACAGGAACAGACACAGAGTATCCGACAGGAAATATACGGTTCATCCATGCCGTTTCCGGAACTCCTGCGAAAGGATGCACATGTGCGGTGATGAATCCTGTACCAGAACCTGTAAGGGCTGCTATGAGGTATGTAACAAGCCTGATTGCCCTGATTACGAGATGGCTATGTGCGTCCATGTTTCAGGTGCACCTTTCGTATGTAACGGCTGCCCTTCCAGTACATCCCAGACCTGCCATTTTCCAAAGTTCACTTACGATGCCAAGATGGCTCAGCAGGCCTATGAGGATAAGCTTAAAGAGTCCAGAGAAGGTATCTCAATCTCTCCGGAAGATATGACGGAGCTAGACAATCTTGTATCTCCGCTTTTGATGAATGGGCATTCTATATCCTCTGTATTTATCAATCACGAGGACGAAATCCCCGTCTCTGAGAGGACTTTATATTCTTATGTGAATGATTGCAGGCTTACTGCAAGAAACATCGATATGCCCCGTAAAGTACACTTTAAACAACGCTATAAGCACGATAATTCAAGGAACCGGGAACCTTTCGCTATCGGTCGTACATACAAGAATTTCAAGGATTATATATCTGAGAATCCTGAAGCATCTGTATGTGAAATCGACACTGTGATTGGAACCCCAGGTGGAAAATGTCTGTTCACGATCATCTTCCAGAGCTGCAATCTGATGATAGCCATACTGATCGATGACAAGTCTCAGGCAAGCATTATCAATGCCTACAACAGCATTTGTGATTCTATAGGTGTGGAGTTGTTCTCTAAATTGCTCAGTGTGACTTTGACCGATCGGGGCACGGAATTTTCAAATCCCTATGCTCTTGAACATGACACTCAGGATAACGAAAAGACCAAGGTCTTTTATTGCGATCCTTACTGCTCCTGGCAGAAGCCTCACGTAGAGAGGAACCATGAATTCATACGTCAGATCCTCCCGAAAGGAAGCAGCTTTGATAACCTTACCCAGGATGATGTGACCCTAATGATGAATCACATCAATAGCTATCCACGCAAGAGCCTCAACAATCATTCTCCATATGAGGTCGCACAATTGCTTCTTGGGGAGACATTCTTGAAGGCTATGAACTTCTCTAAAATCCCTGCAGATGAGGTAATACTGAAGCCGAATCTGCTCAGAAAAAATTCTTTTTATTGCTGATTAAATGAATTCTGACCATCGATAATTAACCGGAATCGATAAGATCTAAATTCAGTAATTTCTTACTCACCAGCCGTTTGCAGGACTTAATGCTTAAGATACATATTTCCCCCAAAGTTGAGCATTAAGTTTTTCAAAAAAAGTGCCCAACTTCTGTTTGCCATACCCATTTTTAGGGATTGCGACGGTATTCCGCCGTTTTTCAGGCATAAAAAATCGAGGTATTATGCAGTTACTTCTGCAAAATCGATAATACCTCGAAATTAAGCATTTACCTTTGCAAGTGACGGTATATACAGCGCCTTGTCCCTAAAATGAAATAGTTAACGAGACTTTTGGGAAATATTATACCATAAAAGGTCTCGTTAACCTCTTCAATTGCCGTAATATAGGTCTATTTATATAATTGATAATATGAATAGAGCTAAGAACGATTTAAATACCAAAAATAAAATAAAAAAGATTGTTAGTGATAACCTTCCTTCATTTGCTTCAAGATATTTCAAAGCAAATATGGAAACTAAATCACCTCAGTCACTGTATGGATATGCTTTGGATCTGACATCTTTCTTTGAGTATTTGAAATACCGTGAACCGGATTCCTTTGACGTAGCCAGGATGACTCTTTTAGATCTCAATGAGCTTACTTCTTCGGTCATTGAAGATTATCTGGATTACAGTAGAAAATACACTGATAAGGGCGTAACAAAGACCCGGTCTGAAGCAGCCATAAAGCGCAGATACAGCTCCCTCTCCTCTTTCTTTAACTACTATTACAAGCTGGATATGATAGATAGGAATCCAGTATCAAAAGTAACGCCACCCAGAATT
>JAGAXP010000126.1 GCA_017940955.1 Oribacterium sp. | reverse complement strand
GGATTATTATCCGTAAGCCTATAAATCTACATTGGGTGACGGCACGTCACCCAATAGCATAAGTTTTAGTGACAACAAACAAAGCAGATTTATGACATAGAAGCAAATCAGCTGAGTGTCATGTCAGGAGATCATTAACACTTATGTATAAGACTCTGTATTTCGAAGATTTCCAATGAAAAACCTACTTTTATTGATGAGGTGAAACTTATGAAAGACAAGAAAAAATCAAAAATCATTGCAGCAATCGCTATGATATCCGTTTTTGTAATGATTGCATGGAGAACCATTGCCGGGACCTACCAGCATGCCTGGCTTGCAGTTTTTGCAGGCGGAATAGCCATGACCATTGTGTCAATGTTTTATAAAGGTGAAAGCAGCAATACTAAGAATAATGACAATACTGATACTGACAGCAATTGAAGGAACTGAGCAATGTCCGACTTACCCGTTATCAAACTGATCATAGACGAAGCAATCGAAAAACTCACCGTCATCATAAAGAACCGTGAGAAGAATGATGATGTTGAAGGTGTAATAAACGCTATCCAGACATATGCCGATAAAAAGCAACCCATGATACAGGCATATTTTAAGGGCAGCGTTGTTATGCTGCCCCAAAGACAGATCTTCAGGGTATATATCGTAAACAGGAAGATCATGATCCAGACCTCTGAAAGATTATACGAGGTCAGGAAAAATCTCAGAGACCTTGAGGAAGTGCTGGATCAGGAAAGCTTTATACGTATTTCTCAGTCAGAGATCCTGAATATTAAAAGAGTGAAAAATTTTGATTTTTCCTCCACCGGAACCATAGGCGTAGAGCTTGAAAACGGAGAAAAAACCTACGTTTCAAGAAGAAGAGTAAAGGAAATCAAAGCTGTTCTTTCAAAGGCAGCTGATTAGGAAGAAGCTTCATATCAGTCATGGATGACTAAAATAAGTTTATTTAAGAGCTGTGCCGATCTGCATCTGCGTGTCAGGTGTGTGAAAGTGTGAAAACATGCGTATACAGAGGAGGTATGTCATGAACATCAAAACTAAGTTTATCATACGTGCCTTGGTAGGATTCTCCATCGGAATATCGATCGGTGCCATCACCTATGTAGTCTTTACAAGCGAAAACGAACCGCTTAATAAAGGATATCTTTTGATGCAGCTGTTTGGGTCCGGCTTATATGGTGTTATAGCTAACAGAGGCGCCATAGTATATGACTTTGAATCCTGGAGCCTCGGAAGATCTACCTTGACCCATTACATAGTTACTTTTGCCGCAATGTTTATCACAAGCGAAATCCTGGGATGGTTTCCCCATGAAATACTCCTCCTGATACTTTTAGCTTTTTCAGTAGCATATCTTGCCATATGGCTTACGGAATACTATCTCTGGAAGAAAGAGATCGCAAGGATAAACAGCCAGCTTGAACTCATAAAATTCAATTCTCGAAAAACGGCATAGTCATGATCGTTCCCATTACCGAATAGACATCAAAAACAACCGAATAGACACGAATTATTGTGAGTAAGTATTAATGATGATAGATTAAGATCATCAGAAAACATAACCGGGAATCAATAAAAGATTCCATATATCGAAGAACTAATTCATAAGGAGGAAACCAAAATGTCAGAGAAGATGGATAAGGATATGAACATAAACGCAGAACTCAATGACGAGATTATGGAACAGGCTACGGGAGGAGACGATCGGTGGAGCCAACCCCACAGATTCCGTGTAGGGCAGAAATGCTGGTACAGTGACAAGCAATCATTTGTTGTAATTCTGGAATTGACCCGCAGCCCGTACAATAAAGACGGAGCGTATTATACTGTCAGATTCCCGGATGGCAGAATAGAAACCTACGTTCAAGATGGTCATCTCGGACTGCTGTCCTGACAAGTCCGGCTAAAAAATATCAGGGAGGATATGTCATGAGAGTTAGCAGAACCCATAGTAGCGGCGGTCCCTTGGGAGGGCTGTTTGGATCCATCATCATGGTGATCGTCGGAATAGCATTTATCTTTGCTTCATCCCTTATAACAAAACAAAATGCAGCTTTAAAGGAACGGTGTACAGCCCGGGTAGAGGCAACCGTAACAGGTTATGCAAGATCTGAAAGCTCAGAAGGTGACAGCTCCAACTCATCCTCAGTAACTCCGGTATTTGAATATGACTATAACGGAAAGACCTATTCATCCAATGCAAGCACCTATAGCAGTACCTTTAAGGATACCTTCAAGGTGGGAAACCAATACACTATTTATGTGGATCCCAACGATCCTGTGGAGCTGTATTCAGAAGATATCTCCAGCTCAGACGGAACCTTCCTTACGATATTCAGATGGATAGGAATAGCAGTTATTGTAATCGGAATCATAACTTTTGTGATTTCCCTTGTAACGGTGATAGCAGTAGGTGGAGCCATAGGCCTCGCGCTTATGGAGTTCTTCAAAAAGAAAGAATGATAGATTTGGGAGATACGGCATGAACAATAAAGCATTATATATACTTATGACAGCAGCCTGCTCTGCAGCACTTATGTCCGGCTGTGGAGAAGCGAAGAACAACACCGCCGGATCAAAACCGGAAGGGACAGTTGCGGAAACCACAGCTCAAGAGACCACTGAAGCACCCAAGGCAGAAACATTAGCCGAAACCACAGAGGCTGCCGTAGAAGAGACATCCTCAGCCGAAAAGGATGATAAAGCATCTGACCTTCAGGAATCCTTTAAGGATGCCGGCTACATTGAGATCGGAACCACCGGGTATTTCATAAAGGTTCCGAATAGCTACTATCAGGGTGATGTAAAGGATCATGAGCGGAAGGATGACATGATAGCCTACTACAAGAGCGACGAATTCCTGATGGATTTTGATGTTTATCAGTATCCGCATGAAGGTAGAGACCTTTACGCATATACAGAAACAGAAGCAAAGCAGTACAATGCTGACGGCATTACTGAAGTAACCATAAATGATACGGAGCTTGGACTATATTACTCAAAGGAAAGCTATGAAGGTGAGGAAGGAGAGTTTGTTGTTGCAAACTATATTTTCGTAGCAGGCAATGATTTCGGAGAGCTTTCCTTCTGGCAGGATGGTGATGAAGCTGAGGAGCTTACAAAGACCATCATCAACAGCATCACCACAACACCTGAGGAAGAACCTGCGGAAGCCCTGTCCCAGGGTGACGCTGCTGACTATTCATTCCTTATGTCAGAAGAGTACCAGAAGATGGTACAGGCAATGATCGATGAAAAGGTTGCCAACACAAAGCTCACTCTTGATAAGAAGGAGTCCTCTGAAGACGTAAATTCTTTAGAAGACGGTCACTTCATTACAAAGGATGAGGTTCAGTGCCGTGAAGTAAAGATCAAGTATGGAGATGGTGCTACCGGAGAAAGGATGTATTGGTTCTGTCTTTACCTCTATAATGAAACCGGTGAGCCAAAGGATTTTGATCCTACTAAGTTCATGATCGAGACCAAGAGCGGTCAGCTGGTTTATCCTTGCCTCATGGATGATGATGGTGTCGTAACCGTAAAGAGCGATACTCAGACCTCCCACTCATTCACTCTTGTGGACACAAAGGATCTTGCACCTGATGGGGAGGCTAATGTTTACTACGACGGGGTGCTCATAAGCACCGTCAGGGTATCGAAGTAATAAAAACCAAATAATCATAGATGTACAGTTCATGAAAGGAGTACTTTATGGAAGACAACAAGTTTACCGAGTTTATCAAGAAGCATCGCGGAGAAGTGGAGAAGATCAAGGCAAAGAACACCGCAATTTCTGATGAAGAGATGGCTAAGGTTACCGGCGGTGTAGGCGGAGCTAACGAAGCAACCTGTCCTCAGTGCGGAACGCCTATGAACGTTGTAAACGCAAACGGCGAGTATGGTGATAAAACCTGGGTATGTCCTTCTTGCAATACATATCAGTGCATGTCTGATGCAGAGTATATTGAACTGTTAAAGGTTCTTGAGTCTACAGGCATGACACAAGGAATGGTTTATCCTGTATGGTGGAACCAGGTTAAATAATTGATATGATGTAAAATGAGCCGGTGCATAAGCACCGGCTCGAATTTTTTTGTTTTAGCACTGCTCAAGATCAAATCCAAAATATCTTGCAGCATTGTTGTAAGAAATACCCTTGATGATCTCCTCAAGTGCCTTCTTGTCATAAGGATACTCGCCGTTCTCAACCCAGCCTCCTATAAGCTCACAAAGGATACGACGGAAGTAGTCGTGACGTGTGTAGGAGAGGAAGGAACGTGAATCTGTAAGCATTCCGTTGAAGTTTCCAAGTGTTGACAGGTTAGCGTAGTTGATAAGCTGATCTGTCATGCCCTGCTTGTGATCATTGAACCACCAAGCAGCCCCCTGAGTGATACGGTTCTGTACAGGAGCCTTGCAGAAGCAGCCTGTGATAGTGTTGATAGTTGTGTTATCGCAAGGATTCAGTGAGTAAAGGATGGTCTTAGGGATCTCATCCGTTGCTGAAAGAGCATTAAAGAATGCTGCAAGCTGGTCAGCAGGAGCGTAGTTATCAACTGAATCAAAGCCTGTATCAGCGCCAAGCTTGTTATACATATCAGCATTGTTATCACGTACACATCCGAAGTGGATCTGGAATACGAGATCTCTCCTGTTGTACTCCTTTGCAAGGAACTGCATCTCAGCTGTTCTGTACTTCGCACATTCCTCCTGTGTTAATGTCTCGCCCTTGAGTCCCTTCTTGAGGATCTCATCAACCTCTGCGTCAGTGGCAGGAGCGTACATCACATAACGAAGTGCGTGGTCTGTAACTATGCAGCCCATGGACTGGAAGAAATCAAGACGGTTCTTCAGAGCCTCCTTAAGGGATGCGAAATCCTTTACCTCGATGCCGGATCTTTCTGAAAGCTTCTTCATGTATGAAGGGAACTCAGGCTTCTCGATATTTGTAACCTTGTCAGGTCTCCATGCGGGAAGTACCTGAACGTCAAACGTCGGATCATCCTTAATCTTCTGATGCCACTCAAGTGTATCAACAGGATCATCTGTTGTGCAGATGAGAGTAACATTGGAAGCCTTAATGATGTTTCTTACAGACATTGATTTCTGGTGAAGCTTCTCATTACAAAGGTTCCAAACCTCCTCGGCTGTATCTCCGTTGAGGTAGCCCTCATATCCGAAATACTTACGAAGCTCAAGGTGAGACCAGTGATAGAGTGGGTTTCCGATAAGCTTAGGCATGGTCTCTGCCCACTTCTGGAACTTCTCACGATCTGACTTATCTCCTGTGATGTACTCCTCTGGAACACCGTTTGTTCTCATCTGTCTCCACTTGTAGTGGTCGCCACCAAGCCAAACCTGGAAAATATTGTCAAACTGGCGATCCTCAGCGATCTCCTGTGGGTTAATGTGGCAGTGGTAGTCAAGAATAGGTGCATTCTCGGCATAGTCGTGATAAAGCTGCTTTGCTACATCTGTTGAAAGCAGGAAATCCTTGTCCATAAATGGTTTCATTTTCATTTTCCTCCATAAGCATTGATTTAATTGTTCATTATTTAAACATCGGTCCATCCGACGTTAAAATCTGGTTTTTTCTTTTTACGAGTGTAATGCTGCCAAAGCACGGCTAACTCTGCATATATGTCAGAATCTTGTAGCTGCTAAAATAAAAGGAGTAATAATGCCGATGCACAGCCCACCCTGCAAACGTGTCAAAATCTTGTTGTTTCTCTTGTGACCAGCTTTGACTTAACCTTTGTTTTCTTAGATATGGAAACCGGTTTAGGGTTACCCTCCTCATCAAGAGGCGGATTCAGCAGCTTCATAAGAAGCTTGCATACCCTGGAGCAGGATTCCTCCAGCCTTGCATCCACACTTGTAAGTTCAGGGTTTGCCGCACTGGCAAGCTTTGAATTGTTGAAGCTTACGATCTGAATATCCTCCGGAATCCTGAGACCTCTTCGTACAGCAAATTTCAGGGCTCCGATACCTGAAGTATCAGATGAGGTTATGACGGAATCAAAGGGCTTCTTCTCATATTCCTTTTCCAGAAGCTCTGCTATACCGTTAAAGGTCTTTTCACCCTTTACGATACGAAGGCTGTTTTCAGGGATACCGCATTCCCGGGCACCTTCCTTTATGCCTTCGATCTTTTTTGAACCCGAATAGCTGTCACTGGAATAAACATAGATGGTTTTTCTGGCACCTGACTCGTATAGCTTTATAAAAGCATCCTTTATTCCGCCCTTGTCATCACATACAACAGAGTAAACATTATCAGCATCAATGTATCCGTTCAGCATCATCACCGGGTGTTCCTTTGCTCCCTCGATTATGTACTGATTGTCCTTCGGATCCTTCTCTACATATTTTGAACCCGCAAGTATAAAAGCATCCACCTGCCTGGATTTCAGAAGCTCAAAGCTTGCTTTTTTATTTTCGTAATCATAGCCTGTGCAGCACAGTATGCAGTTATAACCGTTTTTTCTGAGTTCTGTTTCAAGGTAGTAGATGGCATTGGCAAGATAGATATCGGAAGAGTCCGAACACATGATGCCAATGGTTTTCATGGAGCCCCGTCCCAAGCCTCTTGCGTAGGCATTGGGGGTATAGCCGTATTCATCTATAACATCCATGACTTTTTTTCTTGTTTTTTCAGAAACATTATCCGCTCCGTTAATGACACGGGACACAGAGGCTATGGATACGCCTGCTGCTTTTGATATATCGTAAATATTCATAAATGAAGATCCCTTCGGGGCAGGAGCTCTGCTCTTGCCATATCGTTCGGAGTTTGCCTTATGCAAACTCCTCTCCGGTCAGGTTCGGCGTTGATAGCCTCACCTGATCCCTTCGGGACAAGAGCTCTGCTCTTGCCATATCGTTCGGAGTTTGCCTTATGCAAACTCCTCACTCTGTAAACGCTTACATTTTTTCTTGATTATAACCAAGTCTTGATATAAAATCAATGCATTAAGAAAATTTTGACACAAGTGTTTTAAGTCACAAAAGGAGCAGAACATGAACTTTCCAAACCGTTCTTTTGATCTTGTAACCATGGGACAGCTTATGCTGAGGCTTTCTCCTCCTGGAAATGAGAGGATCGCGAGAAGTGATGTTTTTGAAAAAAACGTAGGCGGCGCTGAGCTTAATGTTGCCGTAGGAGCAGCCCTTCTGGGACTCCATACAGGTATCATTTCAAAAATACCTTCCCATGATCTCGGTCAGTTTATGAAGGGAACCATCCGAAGCTATGGTGTTTCCGACGATTTCTTCATATATGATGATGCACCGGATGCGAGAGTGGCTGTTTATTATTATGAGTATGGTGCCTATCCGAGAAAGCCGCAGGTTATCTATGACCGCCGTAATTCAAGCTTTTTCTCGTTGTCATCTGATGAGATCTCCCCTGATGTATATGAGAAGACCAAGTGCTTCCATACCTCCGGGATCACACTTGCACTTTCTCCGGAGATCAGAAAAACCACCATTGAAGCCATAAAGAAATTCAAGGAAAAAGGGGCTCTTATTTCCTTCGATGTGAATTTCCGCGGAAACCTCTGGACAGGAGATGAGGCGAGAGAGACTATCCTTGAGATACTTCCTTATGTAGACATTTTCTTCTGCTC
>JAGAXP010000125.1 GCA_017940955.1 Oribacterium sp. | reverse complement strand
GTATCGAGGGTATTTATGATGAGTATTTCAAGGAGCCGAGACCGGAGAAGATGCCTATATTGGAGGACTTATATAACGCACTGGTTAAGTATGAGCCGGACAAGGCGGTATCAGAAGAGCTTGCCATTGATGCAAAGCAGAAGGCGGTGCGTATTGCCAACAGCCTTGTTTTATATGTGCATGGTTCTCAGAACTATTTCAATCATCGTACCAATGTTGACAGTCAGAACAGAATCGTATGTTTTGACATCAGAGACTTGGGTAAGCAGTTAAAAGAACTTGGGATGCTGATCGTGCAGGATGCGGTCTGGAACAGGGTTTCCCGTAACCGTGAGCGCAGGGTGGCTACCCGTTACTACTGTGACGAGTTCCACTTGACTTATTATCTATTCTGCCATCGATCATAGCGGTTAATGGAGCTTTGAGAGTTTTAAAAGTATTCAGATTGTTTAGAACCTTGCGGGTCTTTAGAGTATTTAAGGTTATTAGATACTCCAAGAGTATCACAATAATCATTAATGTGTTTAAGAAGCAAAAGGAGTCTCTGCTGGTGGTCTGCGGCTTAGCTTGTGGATATATCTTGGTATCTGCGCTTGTTGTTATAAGCGTTGAACCAGAGACATTTCCTACTTTTTTTGATGCAGTATACTGGGCAACAGTTTCACTTACGACTGTTGGTTACGGAGATATATATGCTGTTTCTACTGCGGGAAGAGTATTAACCATGATCTCTTCAGTCTTTGGAATAGCGATAGTTGCATTACCGGCTGGAATTGTCACTGCTGGGTATATGGATGAATTAAATGATAGCAAGAAGTCGAAAGATGAAACCGAAGCAATAAATAAAGATAAGTAAATTTACAATATAAGGAGCATCAATATGGCAAAGTATCACACTAATCCCGTGGGAGATTATTCAAAAAAGCTACAAAAAAAGCGAAATAAGAATTCCGCCGTTCATCAGATGCTATATCCCAAAAAGAAAAGGAAGAAGAGCGGTTGCTATGTGGCAACATGTGTTTATGGATCATATGACTGCCCGCAGGTTTGGGTTTTACGACGTTTCCGAGATGACATTTTGGAACAATCATGGTTTGGTAGAAGATTTATATCGTTGTATTATGCCATAAGTCCTTCTCTGGTAAAGCTTTTCGGAGGGAGTAAAAAAGTTACTACACATTGGCGTATATTACTTGATTCCTTTGTTGAGAATCTTAAGAAAAAAGGAATTCAGGATACACCATATATTGATCGATAACCCTGTGTGAGATATTATTCTCGCCCATGATAGTTTGGAGGTTTAAAGATGAAGATAGTTAATATGGTTTGTCCCAACTGTGGAGCCTCAATTCAGGTTGATGCAGATAAAAAGAATCTAACCTGTAATTACTGCGGTAATAATCTGTATCTCGATGATGAAGTGCAGCACGTTCAATATGATAATGCAGAAGAAACCGGCTATCAGTTTGAAAAAGGAAGACAGCGAGCACAGGCAGAATCGCAACAGTTTAATGCACAACAGCAGTATAAAGGATATGTGCAACAAAAACCAAAGAGAAAAACCTGGTTGTGGGTGCTCGGTTGGATATTTATATTCCCGGTTCCGTTAACAATTCTTTTATTAAGAAAGAAAGATATGAATCCCATATTAAAGTATGGGGTTATAGCCGTTGCGTGGATATTCTATCTGCTCATAGGTTTTTCAGGTAGCTCCAACGATAGTAGTAATAAACAATCATCTAATGATGATGGAGTGGTTGTAGCATCCGATACGGATGATTCTAATGTAGATAGCCAATTGGAAAACTCCAATGTAAAGACAAGCGAAAGCGAACCGGTTAATTCCGTGCAAATTATTTCAGAAGATCCTTTGGCAGATTTTTATGACGAGTTCCTTAAGTCAGGCACTGTGGACAACATAAAAGATATGGCTAAAGAATATGGATTATATACAGATTCGCGAAGAACGGGAACGGGGCGAGAGTTATTTAAAGTGGCTGAAACTCAGGAAGAAGCAAAAGTCATCAGTAATGATGATGCATATAAAGGCGATTATTATGTGAGAATCGAATGTACGATTCTTGGTGATGATACCGTGGATTCTGTTGAGCTGGTTGATAATAGAAATGGCGAAACTTCAGAAACATCTACGGATGATAAAGAGATAACATCAGACGATATGTATGCCTTGATAGCTGATTTTATAGAAGATTATAATTCGGTTGCTGATAATAAAATAACCAATTCAACAAATTATGATATTCATACAGAGCATTATAGGACAGAATATCGTTTGCAGGCTTTTAATGAGAGCGTAGGTACTTTTGGAGAGGCTACCGATTCGACTTTTGAAATCATAGCTTCAAAACCGGGAATGTTTTCTGATGGAACATTGACATATAAAAATCTTAGAATATATGGCAGTTTCAACGATGCTGATGGGGCAAAAAAGGCACTTGAGTCTATTCTTCCGATTATCGACTCATCAATAACAGTACAAATGATACAAGATGAATACTCTGAATATAGACCGGACGAATTAAATACGCTTATTAAGGGAGATTTGGGCGATATATCAGTTTATATAAAGCATTCGTCTTCGGGATCAGAGTATAAATTTGATTTGTTTATTGACTAAAACATAAACTGTTCGAGGTATCTTTTATGGGATTACGATTTAGAAAATCGGTGAGAATATGCAAAGGAGTAAAGATTAACTTCTCAAAATCGGGAGCTAGTTTATCTCTTGGCGGGCGTGGTCATTCCATGAATTTTGGTGGACGTGGGACAAGTGCGACGTTTGGAATTCCCGGGACAGGTCTATCGTATAGAACGCAACTAACAAGTCATCACAAGTCAAGATCTTCTTCGCACAAAAGCACTTCTTCCGGAGCAAGAAGAACATCTGGTGTTGTACTTCCAGGGTCGGTTCAGTTAAAGATGAATCAAGATGGAAAGGTTGAAATACAGGACAATCGTGGAAATCCAATTTATGACCAGTCGGTTTTAAGAAAAATTAAAGTAACAGATTCCTATAAGAGTATGGTTCAGAATCTTGAAAACCAGCGACAGGAAAAACTAACTGAAGCATATAACGAAGCAAAGGCTGAAAATGATAGATTTATCGAGATATATAAATTGTCTCCGAAGGTTGACAGGCAGGAACAATATATAGAGATACTGAACAGCCTTAGACCACCGGTATATCAAAGAAAACAGTATGAAGTCCCTTATCCTACGGAGGATATCGTTCGGAAGCAGTTATTTGATGAGGCAAAGGAGAGTGTTCATGGAAATATTCTTACAGTAGGGAAACTGCGTAAGGAGTATGTAGAATCAAACCTTCAGAATCGAATGAATTCAGCCATATCCTTGTGGACGCAGCAAAAAGAAGCCTTTGATATAGAAGAAACTAATAACGAGATATCAGAAACACAGAGATATAATGCGGAATTCAATTCAAGCAGGCAGTATATGCAGGATTTGATAAACGGAGAAGATCAGACGGTTAGTGAAGGCGTAGAATCCTGGATTTCGTCCTGTGAGTTGCCTGTAGAAATAAATGTAGATTACGAATGGCATCAGAATGAGCATGTAATGTATCTTGATGTGGATTTGCCGGAGATAGAAGACATCCCAGAAGACGAGGTCGTAAGACTGGCAAGCGGAAATCTAAAAGAAAAGAAGAAGAGTCAGGCAACATTAAAGCAGGAGTATGTTAATCTCGTTTTTGGACTTGCTATCTTTATTGCATCAAATATCTTTAATGTAAGTCCTGCTATTTATGGCATTGTTATATCTGGATATACACAGCGCCGAAATAAAGCGGGAGAGATAGAAGACGAGTATGTATACTCAATAAAGTTCACCCGCGATATTTTTGAGAACAGTGTTCTCAAAAACGTTAATCCTAAGGATTTCTGCATGAGATTCGAGAACAGAAGTAATATCACAAGCGGTATGCTTATGAAAAGAATTGAGCCATATGAGACCACTGATAAAATCGTGCAGATATCCGATATACCGTATAAAGAGAGCGAAACGCAGATGTTGCCCATACCAGAGTATAACAAGGTGATTGGCAATGTATCTATATCACAAGCTCATTCAAAATCATATTCTATCAGCATAGATGAACGAGAGGCGGTTCTTATTGATGCATTCCTGACTGGCTTAGAGAAAAATGGTCTAAATAACAACTATACATTAAATCGTAACAATGATGGCAGTATCGAAGTGATCTATAAGGGACAGAATATAGGAGCCTTTAGCGTTAAAAACGGACAATCTTGGATTAGGTATCCGTTAGGTAACAGCGGTAAAGACAAACAGATAGATGGTTCATTTGATGAGCTCGCCGAAAATACAGGTAAGTGGATTCGGTATATATTGAACTACTTATAAGGAACTGGTGAGGAGGCATATATTATGACAGGAAAAACAAAGGAAATATTTGAGTTTCTATTTCCGGAGTATCAAATAAAAGCAAATGTCGATGAAAGGGGATTCATAGCGCAATCTCAGCCTGTGTCGGATGTGCGCCAGACTGCGGCTCAGACGTATTCAGCTGGTTCAACACAACAGCAATCCGCTCCGATTTCGCAGGCTCATCAACCTATGCAAAGTGTATTAGCTTCTCCGGCTGCTACACCAACCAAGGTAACGCCGAAGCAACAATATACCCCCGCAAAAGAAGATACAAAAACTGTTTCAAGGGCAAATGACGCTTTTGATACATTGGCAGATTCTTTAAAAACATATTGGGTTGGCTCTGATAAAGATAGGAATTCGTTGTGCAAAGCATTTCAGAGACCTTATGTTAAAGGATTTGATAATACAAAGCCTAAAAATTCAATACTTATTATTGGAGAGGAGAGTCGTGGAAAAACATATGCGATAAAGTGCATAAATACTATATTAAGACAAAGGAAAGTTTTCAGATATGACGAAGTATCAATTATGGATTTTGATGACTATGCTGCAGACTCCTCAAATGGATTGTTTTTGAGTGATCTTTATAAAGCATTAAATAAAAACACAGAGACAGCCTTGTTTGAGAATGTGGATAAGGCATCTATTTCTCAGCTTGATATAATCTATCAGCTTTTAACGGAGGGGACTTATAAACTTTCAAAAAGATATATGATGAATAATGGCAGTCTTGTTGAGGCGACAGGGGTGCTTAATACTGAACTGATTTCGGGCATTGCTTCAAATGGAAAGTTTTTTGTGTTCACGACAACAATACCTCAAACAAAGATTGTTTCAGCGTTAGGGAATAAGATTGTAAAGGAACTGGGAGATATCATAACCCTTGATTCTATCTTGGATAGCCAGATAAGAGATTTGGTATACACTCTTTGCGTCAATATGGCTCGTAAATGCAAAACCAACTTGCATATTCAGGTAGAGTTTGATGAGACGCTTATAAATGAATTGTGTCAGCACTACCATTCAACTCAAGGTGTAAAGGCATTATCAGAATATATAGATGTTCAATTGTATGATACTTTGTCAGAAATGAAGCTTCAGGAAAAGCTATGGGACGATGAGAGTGCGAAAATAGTATTTGATGGTGGATATTGTGTCCTGTTAAAGGGTGGAGAGATTATACGAGCATCTGAGTATCTTAAAAATTTTAATGTGATGGAGATTGAAGAAGCTCGTAAAGAACTGGATCAGGTCATAGGTCTTGCGAAGGTTAAGGAATATGTTCTGAACCTTGAAAACAATTATAAGGTTCAGCAGATGAGAGAAGGCAGGGGGTTAAGAAAATCGGATGTTTCCATGCATATGATTTTTGTTGGGAACCCCGGTACCGGCAAGACGACTATAGCAAGAATTGTTGCAAAATACTTAAAGGCTATAGGAGTTCTTTCTTCAGGGCATTTGTGCGAAGTGACAAGGGCAGATTTGGTTGGCCAGTATGCCGGGCACACTGCTGTAAAGACTACTGATGTAATTAAAGGTGCTATCGGAGGTGTGCTTTTTATTGATGAAGCGTATTCACTTAGTAGAGGTAAGGAAGATACATTTGGTTTGGAAGCAATTGATGCTCTTGTGAAAGGTATGGAAGACTATAGGGATGATCTTGTCGTGATACTTGCGGGCTACGAGGATGAAATGCAGGAATTCCTTAAAGCTAACAGCGGGTTAAGGTCGAGATTTCCCAACGTTGTTCATTTTGAAGACTATAACACAGATGAAATGTGTAAAATCGCAGAAGTGACGGCCGCTTCGAAGGGATACAAGATTTCCGACCTGTGTGATGAGGGATTACGTCATACATTTGATAAACATCAGATAAAAGGGAAGAATGACAGTGGAAATGGACGTCTGGTTAGAAATATTATTGAAGAAGCAATATTAAAACAATCGCAGAGAATCGTTCTGAATCCAAAGGATAACATGGAGTTGTTAATTCCGGCGGATTTTGGATTTGATAAAATAGTTGAATTTGATCTTGAAAAGAGTCTTGCAGAAGTTATTGGAATGGAGAATGTTAAAAAATTAATCAGGACTCAGTATACAATTCTTCAGGCGAATAAAAAGAGAAAAAATGCCAATATAGCGGTAGATACTACTCAATCATTGAACATGATTTTTGCTGGAAATCCCGGTACAGGCAAAACAACTATGGCAAGGATTGTTGCTGAGATGCTTCATTCTATGGATATGTTGAAATCCGGGCAATTGATTGAAACGGATAAAGCGGGATTAGTTGCTGGATATGTTGGTCAAACCGCACAGAAGACGGAGGAAGTATTTAAATCTGCTCTTGGGGGAGTCCTTTTTATTGATGAAGCATATGCGATCACAAATGATGGTAGTGGGTTCGGACGCGAGTGCATAGATACTCTTGTAAAGCTGATTGAGGATTATAGGGGTGAAATTGTGGTCATACTTGCGGGATATAGCAAAGAAATGAAGGAATTTATGAAGGCTAATTCGGGTTTGGAATCACGATTTCCTTTATTTATTGAATTTCCTGACTATTCAAGCGAAGAATTATTCGAGATTGGAAAGCGGATGATAAGCGCGCGTGGATTCATGATGGAATCCGATGCTGAAGAACTATTTAAGGAAGAAATCGACGGACTTAAAAAACATGCATCAGTAAATTCTGGTAATGGACGAATGGTTCGAAACTTTATTGAGGATATCATCAGGAGACAGAGTTCGAGAATAGCCGAGGCAGATGTTACAGGTTCGGATCTTACAAGGATAATTGCATCAGATGTAAAAGCTGAAGTAAACTCGTCAGCTAACTATGATTTGGAACAGGAGCTCTCAAAGGTAATTGGGTTGGAATCCGTAAAAAAATATATTCGTAGTCTTAATGCTCGACTGAAGATGCAGACGGAAAGAAAACGTGCTGGATTAAAGACAGACAATACCCAGACAATGCATATGATATTTGCGGGTAATCCAGGAACAGGAAAAACTATGATGGCACGAACTGTTGCGGAAGTCCTATATAATATGAATGTTATTCAATCAAATAAGTTGATTGAAACTGATAGAGCAGGGCTTGTTGCTGGTTATGTTGGACAGACTGCTATAAAAACGCGACAAGTGATAGAAACAGCCTTGGGTGGTGTTTTGTTCATAGACGAAGCATATTCTCTTGCTCAGGGCGGCGAGAATGACTTCGGGCAGGAAGCAATTGATACGCTTGTTAAAATGATGGATGATAACAGAGACAAGTTGGTGGTAATTCTTGCTGGATACAGCGAGGATATGAATAATTTCCTGAGTAAGAATGCTGGCTTAGAATCGAGATTCGCTAACATAATAGAGTTTCCTGATTACACTACAGATGAGCTGATGAAAATTGCTGAAAAAATGTATTCAGAACAAGGATATGTATTGGATGAAGAGGGGAGAGAATTATTAAGGGAAAAACTGGACAAAGCAAGACAAAACGAAAAGTTTGGTAATGGACGCTATGTCAGAAATGTATTCGAAAAATCTCTTAATAGTCAGGCTTTGCGGTTAAGTGGCGAAAGCAATCTATCTAAAGAGTCTTTGGTTACAATTACAAAAGACGATCTACAGGAGGTGTAACTGTATGAAGAATACAATATCAAACATCTTTGCTGCAATATGGTTTTTGGGGGTTCTTGTATGGACTATTATTTTTGGTGTGTTTGTCCTGCTGATGATTTTTTTTGCTGATATTGTTGGGATGCTTAAGAGCGGATTCGCTACGCAACCTATTGGGTTGGTATTCTGTTTTCTTGCAGGACTGATATTTGCAATTACAGGATGGGTTCCAGCATTTAGAAGGTGTTACTATAAGTTCCCGTGGTTATATCCTTTTAGTATGATGTTTACGATGCATCTATTTATCCTTTCGATTGCAGAATCAATCCTCGCTAAAGGTTTTTCTGTAATAAGTACACCACGACATATTGTGACAGTGATAATAATGATCGTCCAGGTTGTTGTTTGTCGAGCTGCGATGTGCATTTACTTAAAGAAGTATCCTATGGTGCTTCATAAGTATGACAGGGTTGAATAAGGAGAAGAGAGATGAATGATATAAAGCGCGAGCAATCCAATGAATCAGGTAATAGAAATATACATGGATCTCAGACTAATCAATATAAACCGCTCGAAAATAACGTAGAATACATTTCAAATATACCGCAGAACAACACGCAAACGCACGGGAATGATATGTCTTCTTTTACAAAGCGGATAAAGACGGGTGCCGGAGTTTTATGTATCGCCGGTATAATTGCTATGGTTGTTTATGGGATGGGAGCTACGGGGGCAAGAGTAGATACAAGCGTAGATGCGGAAACTGCGCTTGAAACACATATGTCAACCACCCTTACTGCCGGAACAAAGCTTATGGCAAAGGATGAAAGCTATATTGGTGGCGATTTGACTATTACTCATTCATCATCTGATGATGAAACTACCATATATGTGTGGGATTATGCAGCAGAGGATGGGGATTATGTACAAATATTTGTTGATGGAAATGCTTTAGGGGATCCGTTTATGATAAAAAACAAACCAGTTCCATTTAAGGTGCCGACAGTTGGTGAAATCAAAGTGGTTGGAACTCGGGATGGCGGCGGTGGAATAACCTATGGGGTATATTATGAAGTAAATCAAACAACATATTTCAATGGTATGAATCAAGGTGGTAATAATGTTTATACTTTGATAAAAGAGTGATAAAGCTAAATACTTTTATATAGTAGGAAGGAGGATTTAATCAGTATGAAGAACAATTCGGGTGGTTTCTTAAATGTGATCAGGTGGATTATTGCTGCATTTATGTGGCTAATGGCACTGGGCACGTTGGCCTTTGGGGGAGTTGGGATACTTGGAGGCATTTTGTTTGCGGTATTTGGATTCATAGTCTCACCGCTAAGCTCGAAATTTTTATTTCCAAAGCTTCCTAATCTAAAAAAATCTCATAAAATACTTGGCGCTGCTGGGATATGGTTGATAGCAAATATATTTATGTTTGCAGCAGTTCCCTCGTCAACTGACACAGATTTGACTACAGACATTTCAACTGTCGCTGAGTCATCAACTGAGGTTGTTGAAAGATCAATGCCATCTGTTATTTCGAATGAAGAATCATCTGAAGACATCACAATGGCAACCACAGAGGAAGATGCTGTTGCAGAGAAAACTGCCGAAGAGGAGGCAGCCTCAAAAAAAGCGGCAGAAGAAGCTGAGGTAGCGAAGAAAGCAGCAGAGGAAGAAGCAGAAAAAAAGGCAGCTGAAGAAGCTGAGGCAAAGAAGGCAGAAGAAGCTGCAGCGCAAAAGGCAGCGGAGGAAGCCGCTGCGCAAAAGGCAGCAGAGGAAGCTGCAGCACAAAAGGCGGCAGAAGAGGCTGCTGCACAGAAAGCTGCAGAAGAAGCTGCAGCAGCACAAAAGGCGGCTGAAGAAGCCGCTGCACAGCAGGCAGCACAGCAAGTGGATAAATCTACAGTAGCCAACGGAACTGAAAGTCCAAATGCTCTCGCAGTTTTGCAAATGGGACCGACAACAGGCAGCGCATGCTGGGTTCCAAGAAACGGAGGAAAAAAATACCACTCAAATTCAAGCTGTTCAGGAATGGATGATCCTATATATACAACAGTTGACACGGCAACTGCATGTGGATTTGATGCATGTAAAAAATGCCACTGATGTAATAATTTTATGAAAAAGAAGGCCGTTAGAATACTGGTTTCTCTTATTGTATTTGTATTTTTGCTTGCACAACTTGCATACGGACTTTACAACTTCCAAAGATATATGCAAAGCAAAAATGAAATCCGAACATCGGAGGTTGGCGAGAGATCATCTGTTGTTCCGGAGACGATAGGAGATGAAGAGTACGATGATATTAGAGAAACCTACGAGACTGGAGATCTTGTAGAGGCTGAGAAGTGGGAAGAAATAGATGAGAAGAGTGATTCTCCGGCTGAATCATTTTTTGAGATTCATTTTTTTGATGTTGGAGAGGCTGACTCAACGCTTGTGGAATGTGATGGACACAGAATGTTGATTGATGGTGGAAAACCATCAGATTCACAGTTTTTGTATTCGTATATGGAGCGGCACGGAATAGACTATCTTGATTATATTGTTTGTACACATGCCCATGAAGATCACGTTGGCGGATTGGCGGGGGCACTAAATTTTGCAAAGGTGGGCATAGCGTATGCACCAGTTACTGAATATGACTCGCGTGCCTTTAATAGTTTCATTAAATACTTAAGCCAACAGGAAAAAGAAATTACAGTTCCCAAAGCGGGTGAACAATTTACGCTGGGAAGCGCAAATGTAATAGTACTTGCTCCAATAGATATGCATTTGGCAGAGGATAATATAAACAATTCTTCAATTGTATTGCACATTGATTACGGAAATACGTCGTTTACCATTACAGGAGATGCTGAGGAGGCTGAGGAGGTAACGATATTGGATGCTGGATATGAACTTAGTAGCACAGTGTTGAGAGTGGGGCATCACGGAAGCCAAACATCAACATCGCAAGCATTCCTTACAGCAGTAAAACCTCAGTACTGTGTGATTTCGGTAGGCAAGGGAAACCAATATGATCATCCGCATGAAGTTACCTTACAAAAGATTCAGGAATCCGGTGCGATTGTTTATCGAACAGATATCAATGGAGAGATTACATGTATAAGTGACGGAGATAATGTTACTTTTATAACTGAAAAATGAAATAAAGAGGAGGTATAAAGCGGTGAGAATATATCTTGATAATTGCAGCTACAATCGTCCGTATGACGATCAATCACAACTGAGAATTTCGCTTGAAACGCAGGCTAAGTTGCAAATACAAAGGATGATAAAAGACAGAGAACTTGACCTTGTGTCGTCATATGTATTGGCATGCGAGAACAGCAGAAATCCAAATGAGAGTAAGAAAAATTCCATCGGGACATTCGTAAAGGAAAACCGGGTAGAATATATTGATGTGGACAGGGCTGATGAGGTTAAGGCAATCGCAGATGAGATTATTGCTACCGGGGTGAAAACGGCAGATGCATATCATACTGCATGTGCAATCCTGTCAGGATGCGATTATATGATTACAACGGATGATCGGTTATTAAAGTATAAATCTGATAAGATAAAAGTTGTCGATTCCACTGAGTTTATCAGAGAAATGGAGGTGCAGAAATGATGACAAGTACGGCTGAAATTATGGATTTGGGTATGAACTGTTTGCTTGAAAAGCTCGGGACAGTTGAAACGGAGCATTTTATATCTGTCATATTAAGAGAGAAGTCTGATTATACAAAGTGGCGTCAGAAATACTTCGACAATATAAGCTCTGATGAGTTTCAAGCCGCAGCAGTGGCGTATGCAAAGGATAATCCGCTGTAGAGATTATCGGATCGCAAATCGGATTGTGAATGGGTAGCGATTGGGTAGTTGTTCGGCTACCCAAACTACCCAATCGTCTATCCGATTTACCCAATGAGAAGATTCATATTTCATATAGCCTTGAGGACTGGACGAGAATCCAGTCCTCAAATTCTTTCTGGGAAGACTGCCCGTTCTTAACGGAGGTTTTTCTTTTCAGAGCCTCGGTCTTGAAATCCTCAAAGGCAGATTTCATTTTTGAGAGGTGTTCCGAAGAGGTATCTGCGGATTTTTCTGCCTTATGGATGATGTTACGCCAATGCTGACATTCGTTTTTATATGTCCGGTCATAGTTATTCTCAACTGCCCGGGCATCAAATTCCCGCTTCTTAATCTTTCCCTGCTCTTTGCGGCATTTTTCGCTGCACAGTTCGTATTTTAAGCTTTTTGCCAGGAAATGCTTTCCGCAGACTTTACATTTTCGGATATTAAGCCCGGCAGATAGCAGGCGGCTGTGATAAAAATTGATTATCGGCAGAATGGAATCATGTGCTATGATACATTCCGGTTCCGGGGTGCCGGTAGGATACCACAGGTCTATCTTGAAGGCTTTTTTTGACAGGCTGCTGTCTTCATAGAACTTCTTCGGAGTTTTAATTCTCTCGTCCGTCCAGTCCATCAGTCCGTCCTTTATTTCAGACATTTCCAAATTAAAGATATCTGCTGCACGATTTCGGTCTCTGGGGAGCCTTGCTTTTAGATATCCTTCGGATATCCTCAGGGCAGCATAGATATCCAGTGGATATCCATTTTCAAATCGTGATCTTAAAAAATCAAATCCCTTCTTCTCCAGATACGGTTGTTTCCACTTGGTCGAGTGCAGGGCATCCCAGAAAGGCATGAAGCCAAATTCGTTCCATGCACGGTCAGTGTCCTGATGAAAATTCATAAGGAGACTTCCGAGCGGAGCCGTCCTGTCGTAAAAAATGTTATCATCCTCAGAACCTCGGAGTCGAAGCTCTATATAATTTTCACTTCCGATCAGAATTCTTTCTTTTTTTCGCTTCATATCCAAAATCAGCACGAAAACTATGCTATCCGGTATCGGATCATGCCTGTTAAAGGTATATTTCATGGTCATATCACTCCATATTGTTATGGTAATTCTGAAAAACATACTATCAATTACACACAGGATACATCAAAATGCTTGATTGTACAAGCAAAATGTCGATATAATGGGCGAAAATGGTAATGCGAAGAACAAATATCGCAAATGTCATTTTAGAACATTGAAAATTGAATAGCAGATCCTGCGGGACGTAAGAAGCGGTCGAGCAAAAATGCAGATACGCCATGAGCCACCTGCCATACGTGATAACAGAAAAATGTACCCGATATGGTCAATGCGAGGAATCCAGCCTGCGATTTTCCGGACTAAGGTGGGGAGCGATAAATATCGTTGCTGATGTCGGAATGGTAAAACCGAAATGCGAGGACGCCGCTTTATGATAATGATACTTCGCCCGTCATACCGGGTGTCCATGGGACGGTGAAAAACCGATGCGAGCCAAACCAGGGGCTGACCGCAGGAAGGAACAGGAAACTTTGAGGAAAGGAGGGCAGTGACGGTGGAAGATAACAGACCGACAAATTATGACGATCTTCCTCTCGTGCTGGATATGAAGGAAATGCAAAAAGTCCTGGGTATATCCCGGACAACAGCATACCAGCTTGTGCATGAGGAAGGCTTCCCGGCATTCAGAAGCGGTAACAGGATCAAGATCAGCAAAGAAGCATTGTTTAAGTGGATGGCAAATGAGAGAGCGTAATTAAGCCATGGCAGGCAGAACATATCCCACAGCATGGAGGATATTGTGATGATCAATACAGCGATAGAGCAGATATGAGCCGAGTGAATCGGGTTGTACCTGCTCTTTTTTTATCTGTAAATCGCTTGAAAACTCTGTGTTACGGATATCTTAAAGCGGTTCCGATGGGTGAAATCGGCGAGATACCCAATGGGTATTACCCATCTATTGTCAAGGACAATAGCGCACTTCTACGTTCACCCGGGTGGGTGAACGCAAGCGCGCTCTTGCAGAGGGCTGGCATACACATTGTCCGAACAATGGTATGCTGCGGTGCTTTGCACCGGAAAAGGGGTATCCCCCTTTCGCTGCCTTCGGCAGCTATCCCCATCATGCTTCGACCGGATATTCGTTTTAGGTGTGTATGGCCGAAGCCGTAACTTTCCCAATCTTGTAATCACATGAACGGGAATCACATTTAATATCACAGAAATCGAAAGGAGTATCACATGGATGCAGAAAAGGAAATAAGCAAAATTAACGGAGAGATTCAAGAAAAGGAGTTAGAGGAGGAGCAATTAAAGCACAGGCTCACACGAGAGAAGATGAGAGCGGCGTTTCAAAAAAGCAGAAACAGTCCCGAGTATAGGGCAAGGACTCATCGCCTGTGTGATAAGGGTGGAACTGTAGAGCATTTTTATCCTGAGACAAAGGATATGACTGAGGAAGAATTTTTCAAGCTGGTGGAGATGACGATTTTGGTGCCCGAGGTCAGGATCAAACTCAGAACGGAGATATCAAGAATCATGAAAAGAAGGGAGGGGAGTAACTGATGGCATTATACCATTTCAGCCTGGATCACGTTAAACGAAGCGAAGGACATACAGCGATTGCTGCGGCTGCATATCGCTCCGGGGAAAAACTTTACGACAGATATTATGGCGAGGTTCAGGACTATACAAGAAAACAAGGAGTGGTCATGTCGCAGATCTTTTTACCGGATCATGCTCCAAAACGGCTGGCTGATCGGGAAACGCTCTGGTATGAAGTCGAAAAAAACGAGAAGCGTAAGGATGCACAGCTTGCTTACAGTTTCGATTTTGCTTTACAGAACGAGCTGACCATGGAGGAGAACATTGAAATTGCTGAGAGATTCGTTAAGGAAAATTTCATATCACGGGGAATGATATGTGATCTTGCCATCCATGATCCACCGAGAGAGGAGGGCGAAGAGAGGAATATACATGCCCACGGACTTTGTACTATGCGTCCCATAAATGAAAACGATGAATGGGGATCGAAGAGATTGCACATACCTGTTTTTGATGAGAACGGGAATCCGGTTCTTGATGAGAATGGAAAACAAAGATATGACGATCCCTTTTCAACAGACTGGGGCGATCCGAAGACTCTGGAGATGTGGCGGGAAAACTGGGAGAAGATCGTAAATGAAAAATTTGCCGAAAAAGGTCTGACCTGTCGTATTGATCATCGCTCAAATGAAGAGCGGGGACTTGATGAAATTCCGCAGGTACATGAGGGAAGTGCAGTTCGCCGCATGGAAAAACGAGGGATCTTAACCCATAAAGGGTCATGGAACCGTTGGGTTAAAAGGACTAACGATAATATTCGCCGTTTGCTTAATGCCCTCAAAGATCTTACCGAGTGGATCAAGGAAGCCAGAGAGAGGGTTCATCGTATTGAGAACCCGACAATCTCAAATATGGTTATGACCTATTACGAACACAGGGATGAAGTTGCTGAAGGATATAAGCATGGTACGCAGAAAGCCAAGAAGGGAAATCTTCAGTATGTCGCAAAGGTGCAGGTGTATATTGAACAGAATAATCTGACCACCATTGATGATGTGGAAAGAATAATAACCGAGAAAAATGACATCCTGAAACAGGCAAAGGATGGTCTCGATGGGAAAAAGGCAGAGCTTAAGAGGATCAAGAAAAACCTTTCACTGATAGACGATTATTACAAATATAAATCTGTATATGATGATGGGATGAAGATCTTTTTTAAGGCAAAGCAGACTGAGTATCGGGAGAAGCATCATGCGGAAATGACAAGGTTCCATAATATCCTTGATAACTACGGTTATATGTGCAATCAGTACAAGACTTTCGGTAAGAGCAAATGTACCAGCCATTGGATTGAAGCCAGGGATTTATATGATGCGGTACTGGCAGATATTCAGAGACATGCGGCTATGGCTCTTGCGGATGATGAGGAATTCATCGAGAAGCTGTTGGGACAGGTGGAGCAGAGCAAGGTCGGCAAGTACAGGGCAGTAGGAAAGGAATTAAGAACCAGTAAGGCAAGGCTTTCTGAAATCGACAAGCTCTTCGCCGCCCTTTATGAAGAGCATATTTCCGGCAAGATCAGTGACAGGAACTATGAAATGATGAGTCGAAAATATGAAAAGGAGCAGACAGAGCTTGAGCAGAAGATCGCCGATATGTCTGAGGTGGTGCGTGCGGAGGATGAAGCTACAGACAACGCAGAGCAGTTTACCAGACTCATTCGTGAGTATGCAGGCATTGAGGAATTGGATGCGGCACTTCTTAATGCGCTGATTGACAAGATTACAGTCGGTGAAGCAAAAGAGGTGGATGGCGAGAAGGTTCAGGAAGTCAAAATCTATTACAAGTTCATAGGATTTATCGCTGGGCAGGAAGTATGAAAGCCCACGAACCCATATACAGAGGGGCGGTTTGCCGATGTTTCGGCGAGCACGCCCCTCTGACATTGAACAGCAGGAAGGTCGTATCTTGCGACAAGGTAATACTAACCCGAAGGTTAAGATATTCCGTTATGTAACAGAGGGTACG
>JAGAXP010000124.1 GCA_017940955.1 Oribacterium sp. | reverse complement strand
CCATACCTACAATATCGTAAACATCGGCGGAGAAGACTATGTGGTAGATACTTCTGCCAATGATCTCTACGGAACTGATGATTATCTGCTCATTCCCTATGCCGCCTATATGGCAGGGACCAACAGTGTGAAGGTAAGGGATTCTCTGGCGGATCTTGACAGCGGAATTGTTTAAAAGCAGGTTACGATAGATGATTTATCAAGGCAAAAGAGATATAATTACTTATCAAAGGAGCGGCAATGAGAATCACAAACAGGGACAACTATAAACTGATGAAGCTAAAGACTTTCAGGAGGCGCATTACAGCGGCCTCTATGGCTGCAGCTATGCTTTCGGCTTTAGTACCTGTGGAGGCTCTGGCGGCTCCTGATAGTGTCAGTGCAGCCTCGGCAGCTCAGGCAAATCTCGCATATGAACAGAGGCTGGCACAGGCTGCTTCTGAAAACGCAGCTGTTCCTCAGACCATCAAGGATCTTTTCAATCCTTTCTTTTATGCTCTTCAGTATCCCGATGCGGCGCTTGAAGCAGGAACAGATGCTGAAAGCTTATATCAGCATTTTCTGACGAAGGGTATCTATAACGGATACCGGTGTAATTCCTATTTCGATATAAAAAAATACCGGGATGACCATCCTGAGCTTGCCTCATACCTTGGAGATGACTGGGATATGTGGGTGGCTTATTTCTTTATGGGACAGAATGCGCCTGGCAGTCTCAGGGCATCCTTTGACCCGGTGTTTTATGCTGCAGCATATCCTGATGCCGCGCTGCAGTGCGGAAATGATCCTGAAGCGCTGTACCATCATTACATCACCTTCGGTCTAAATATGGGTTATGCGGGTAATGCCTACTTTAACCTTTATAAATATCGTGCCGCACATCCGGCATTTGGGAGCATCTACGGAAATGACTGGGAAGCCTGGCTGAGAGGCTTTTATACAACAGGGCTTACCGGGGGAGGAAAGCCGGATTACAAGAGAAATGATGAGCTTAAGGCATTAACCGAAGCCCGTGGCTACGATTCCTCTGACAGTAACAGTATCTCAGACGGCAACGGTAATGTCCTCATACCTGTATCTGAGATCGGTCACTACCTTACTCTCGATGAATTGAGGGAAAGGTGCGGTGACAGCCTCATACTGGTTACAGATGCAGAGGGCTATGTGACCTTCGTTGGCGGTCACTTTACCGATGTTAAGGTCTCCGATGACCACGACTCAGAGAAGGCTATAGAGTGTATGCTGAAGCTCATCGGATTCCCTGAGGGACAGATACTGAAATTCAGCAGATCCGTAACCAACAGCATGGGCCACGTTTATTATCAGTTTACGGAAGCAGATCGGGGCGGCACCCGGAATAACTACTTAAGTGTGATCTCCCTCGGAACAGATGACAGCGGCAAGGTCATAAGCTTAAGCAGCAACTGCAATGCAAAGCTTTCGGAAGAGGATAAAGCTGAAGCTAAGGTTATCATGGATGATATCCTTAAGGAACTGAAAAAGAACAATGAAACTCTGCTCACGACCGAATTCGAAACCGTTTTTATCCCTTATAAGAATGCTTACTGTAAGGTTTTTTACGGTAAAGACAAGAACGGGCATGTGTCTAAATATATAATAAACCCGGGCTGGAACGACATAGAAAACATAGGAAAATACTCGGACATCCCTACTGAAGAAAATGGTTTGTACGCCTATGATTATCTCTTCGCCGATGCTGTTGAGACAGAAGCGATCAGATTTAAGGACTATTTTAACAATGATGTGACGCTTTCTGTGGCCACCATAAAGAAAGGAGGAAAGACTTACTACTATCTTGTGGATAAAGACAGAAGGATAGCGGCTAATCTCAAGGAAGCCCATGAAAGCGACGATCTCACCAAGGGCTTTCACAGCCTCGATGATATCCATAGCCATTATGTCCAAAGCTTTGTTACCATACAGAAATCCTATGATTACTATAAAAAACTGGGATTTTTTGGTGACGATAAAGTAACACCTATCATAATGCGCTTCGATGAGGCTGATACTACAGATAACGCATTCTGCATCAATTATGGGGACTATATTGAGGTAGGCATCAACAACAATAAGGGAAATGCAGCATTTGATGGCGTATCACATGAGCTTGGGCACGGTATACTATCTGGGATGGCTCCGGTAAGCGATTATTTTAAAGACAATTCCTTCCATGAGGGTTACGCTGATATAAGCGGCAATATCCTTGAGATGCTTTTGTACCTTGCGGGGGATCCCACCACGGGACAGACTGTTGATCTCGATAAATGGAGCATCGAAGAAAGCGTTGGTATGACAATACGATCCATGGGTGACCCTGAAAGCAAGAACGGTGCCTCCAAGGTGGGAGGAAAAAACTATCTGGTAACCCACCGGGATAGTGAGAACTGTCATGCCCATGCCACTATTTACGGAAATATCTGCTACAGGATGAACAAGGAGCTGGACATCCCTCTTGATGATCTTTTAAGGATCTGGTATGATGCGCTGCCCAATGTCACCAGCAGCAGTACCTACAAGGATATACAGGGCTTTGTGGCTTATTCAACCAGGCTCCATGGATATGAAGAGCTTGCTGATGATGTATCAAAGCTTTTTGATGATTCCAATGCAGACGGATACAGTGATAAGTGGACAGAGCTTAAGGCAGCTGACGATTATGTAACTGACATTCCTGTCATCATAGATGATTATGGGGATATATTCGGTGACTATTTTAAATCTACCTACAATAACATATACCTATCCTTAGCCGGTGTGGAAAACGGTACGGAGGCTAGTGTAGATAAGTACGGAAACCTTGGAGCTATTCTTGAGAAAGGAAGCAGCCTGCCTCAATATGACCGTCTGAATATTTATTACAATGAAAATATCTATTCATATCCATTTAAAGTACCAACTGACAGTCAGGTGCGTATCGACTCAAAGGATGTCATATCGGCATTAAACAGTATGTGCGTGCTGGAGTACTCAGTTGATGGGTTGTCGGAGCTGGATTATGACCTTGACCTGTTACCCGATGACTACTGTGATTACTATATTTACCGGGTTGATGATGAGAATAAGGATTATGTTCCAATCTATATTCCCTTAAAAGCATATGATAACCATACGCCTCTAAAGCTGCGCAGTGATTCAAGGTACGAATTATGCAAATATAACTATGAAAACCAAAAAGTCATAGTAGGCTCTATCGATACGGCGGATATCAGAGATAAAAGCAATGCCAAAATCACATTGAAAGCGGATGAAACAAAGGCATCAGGGGTTTATGTGACTTTGGAATTTTCAGATACTGATAATGTTGAGAACGTGCAAAACCCGGCAGAGCCGGATCATAATACAGGCAGTGCTTTGGCAGCCAAGGCAAATGTCTCCGTAGAAAGGTCGAAGGCTGCCGTGACTGAGGGTGATGCTGAGGCTGCTGATAGTGAAGTGGTAGTTGACGATAGCAGTGATGTTAATACGAATACTGTTGGAGAAACAACTATTGCCGTAAGTGAAGTTAATGATGATACCGATATTGTTGACTCCGGTGATGATGATGTTTCTGATGTCAATGAGAATGCTGTTGGAGAGACGACAATTGCCGAAAGTAATGTTAATGATGATACCGATATTGCTGACTCCGGTGATGATGTTGTTTCTGATGTCAATGATGGCGCTGTTGGAGATACTACAGTTGACAGTAGTGTGGAAAATGCCGGAAATGATGACATGATCAATGATGTCAGGGATGAAGCCGCTGACAGCGATGAAAAGGATTCCGGTATTGCCGTTAATGATGACGTCGTAAATGAAGAAGCCGTTGACGGTAAAGATGAGGTTACCTGCGATGATGACGGCACTGTCAATAGTGGTGATGAGACCGCTGTGTTCGATGATTCCCTGACGGATCCTGACAGCTGAATCGTATAGCTTTCGAAATGTAAAAAACGGTATCCCAAACAGCATTTTCTGCTTTGGGATACCGTTTTTTTGTTATAACTTTACAGGGAAGCCGTCATAACTTATATGTATATTTTTTGTGACGTAAATCTTACGAAATCCTTGCAAAAGAACCTACGATAATCTATACTAAATTCATACAAAGATTCTACGAAAAGTAGGAGGTAGGGATCAATGAAACCTACAACAATATAGAGGTAAGTGACCAATACAATGGCTTACCTCTTTTTTGTTGCGCAAAAAACGGATAAAATATGTTCTAAAAGCGCAATACATAGTACTTATGCATCCGGAGGACAACATGATACTGATCAAAAACGGAAGAGTTATAGATCCCGCAAACAACCTTGATACCATAACAGATGTGGTGATAGACGACAACGGAAAGATAAAGCTTGTAGGTGCCGGAGATCCGTCACTTAACTATGACACTGTGATCGATGCAGAAAACCTGGTAGTGGCTCCCGGCTTCATAGACGTTCATGTACATTTCCGTGATCCCGGACTAACCTACAAGGAGGACATCGTGACCGGCGCTGCTGCGGCTGCTGCCGGGGGCTACACCACAGTCATCTGCATGGCAAACACCAAACCGCCTGTTGATTCGGTAGAAACATTGGCAGAGCTTTGCTCAAGGGAAAAACAGCTTCCCATCCATATCCTTCAGGCTGCCAATGTTACCGTCGGGATGCAGGGAAAAGACCTCACTGATATGGAAGCACTGCTTTCTGCCGGAGCTGTGGGATTTACAGATGACGGAGTCCCCATCGCAGACGAAAAGCTGCTGTTAAAGGCACTGAAAAAATGCAGGGAGCTTGACGTACCCATCTCTCTTCACGAAGAGGATCCTGCACTTATGTTCAGTGCGGGAGTCAACAAAGGAGCAGTTTCAGATAAGCTCGGACTGGGCGGAGCACCTGATGAAGCAGAGTATGTGCTTGTGGCAAGGGACGTAATGCTGAACAGAAGGATCGGGGCAAAGCTGGACATACAGCATATCTCAAGCGGTGTCACAGTCGACATACTCCGTGCCGCAAAAAAAATGGGAATAAGAGTATTTGGCGAAGTAACCCCTCAGCATCTTGCTGCCACCGAAGAACTGGTTCTTGAAAAGGGCTCCCTGGCAAGAGTAAATCCCCCGCTAAGGACAGAAAAGGATCGTCAGGCGCTAATAGAAGGTCTCCGTGACGGCACCATAGACATGATAGCCACGGATCACGCGCCTCACAGCAAGGAAGAGAAGTCGAAACCCCTCGAATCGGCACCAAGCGGCATGATCGGACTGGAAACCGCTCTCGGTCTCGTTTTGACAAGTGTCGTCCGCACAGGCAAGGTACCCCTGAACAGGGTCATAGAAGCCCTGACCGTAAATCCCGCAAGGCTTTATAAGCTTTCGGCCGGCACCCTTTCGGAGGGAGTAAACGCCGACCTCGTGATCTTTGATCCCGGTGAAAAATGGACAGTAACAGACAACTTCCGTTCAAAAGCTTCAAACTCCCCCTTCATCGGTTGGGAGCTTTACGGAAAAGTAAAGACCACCATCTGCGGCGGTGAGATAGTTTTCAGGGATTAAAATACACCACAGAGGACGGTTCTCGCCGGCGGGAACCGTCCCCTGTGGTGTTTTGGAGGATGAGTTTTCAATATAAAGCTCACCCTATAGCCAAATCTATCAACGTTGTTTTTGAGCCTTGATTTCTGTCATACATATACAATTCTATTTGAATATGTATGACTATTCACAGATTTTACTATAGCACGTCGGCCGTCTGTCCCTGAATAAGCCCCAGGACAGGCGGTCTTTTCTTATTCTGTCAAAATCGAATTCGGATATAAGGATCTCATCCTTGTCACGGTCGGCCTGCTGAAGTATTGCTCCGGTTTCATCCGTGATGAAACTGCTGCCGTAGAAGGTAAGAGAAGAGGACTGACCTCCGTTTTCTTCACAGGGTTCAACCTTCTCGAGACCGTAACGGTTTGCGGCCATTACCGGAACGATGTTGGCAGCTGCATGTCCCTGCATGGTTCTCTGCCAATGTCCCGAACTGTCAACCTCAAGTATAGGTTCGCTTCCTATTGCGGTAGGATAGAGCAGTATGTCCGCCCCCATGAGAGCCATGCATCTTGCGGTCTCGGGAAACCACTGATCCCAGCATATCCCGACACCAACATTACCATAGCGGGTATTCCAGACCTTAAAGCCTGTATCCCCCGGGGTAAAATAAAACTTCTCCTGATAGTAGTGGTCATCCGGAATATGGGTCTTTCTGTATACCCCCATAAGAGTTCCCGAATCCAGCATCGCGATGGAATTGTAAAGAACGTTTCCGGCTTTTTCGTAAAAGCTCACAGGCATTGCCAGAGAAAGCTCCTCCGTAAGCTTCCTGAAACGAAGGACCGCAGGGTTTTCTTCCGTAGGAAGAGCATAATCGTAATACTCGTACCTTCTTTCCTGGCAGAAATAAGGTCTCTCAAAAAGCTCAGGAAGCAGTATGATCCTTGCCCCCAGCTCATAAGCCTTTCTTACAAGCTCCTCAGCATGAGCTATATTATCCTCGGGTCTTTCAGTGCAGCTCATCTGAATGGCTGCTGCTTTAACAGAACTCATAAAATAATCCTCTCTGAATCTTCTCTACAATAGGATCCGGCATCTGATGTTCTTACTCTCAATGACGGCATGAAGGTCATCCCATTTAAAACCACTTAACAAAATCCGGCACTGCATACCGGATCCACCGGACGTGCAGCAACTCCTCATTCCAAAGCTCACGCCATCGGCACCTGCTGCGTTATGCAGTGAATGTTCCCGCCACCCAGCAGTATGTCCATGGAATATATCCCCACAACCTCTCTGTCAGGGCAGAGCTCTCTGAAAAGCTTAAGAGCCCTTTCATCGCTTTCAGCGTTTTCTCCTCCGAACTGAGGCACCAGCACCGTTTTATTTCCGAAATAGAAATTCACATAGCTTGCCGCAAGCCTTTCCCCTTCGGTGCGAATGTCTTCGCCCTCCTCAAACTCATACTTATCTACGTCTTCATCACCGATAAGTATGGGGTGCTCCGGCACAGGAAGCTTATGAAGGATGAGCTTCCTTCCATTTGCATCCGTAATCCCGGAAAGGTAGTCATAGTCAGCCTTTGACATGGCAAACTGGAGATCCGCTTCGTCATCGGTCCAGGCAAGCACCACTTCCCCGGGACGTATAAAGGCACAGACATTATCCACGTGTTCGTTGGTTTCATCATTGTAAATGCCATATGGCAGCCATAAAACCTTTTTAACACCCAGGGCATCACACAACCTTTTTTCTATTTCCTCTTTACTGAGCTCCGGATTTCTTCCCTTACTGAGAAGACAGGTTTCCGTTACAAGAAGTGTTCCTTCTCCGTCAGTATGGATGGAACCGCCTTCCAGAACGAAGTCCCCGAAGTCATAGATATCTTTATTCAGTGCCTTGCAGAAGCCGACTGCGGCAGCATTATCCTTATCCCAGTGGGCATAGAGACCATCGTAATCCCCGCCCCAGGCGTTGAATTTCCAGTTAATGCCTCTTATCTCTTTTCCGTCAGTAACAAAGGTAGGTCCCACATCCCTTGCCCAGGCATCATCCGTAGGTATCTCCAGGATCTCAGCACAGTCTGAGAGCGCAGCCGAGGCTTCTTCTTTATGCTCGCTGTCACAAAGGAACCATACCTTTTCATTACGGGACAGTACCCTTGCGATCTCGCAAAAGGCCGCCTGAGCCTTTGACGGATCCACACCCCAGCTTCCGGGTCTCGTTGGCCAGATGAGAAGAGTACCTTCATGCTCCTTAAACTCAGCCGGCATATAAAATCCGTCCTCTGACGGGATTCTGTCTTTGATCAGCATAAACCTTTCTCCTATAAACGTCCGGTTTCAGTTTTTTTCTCCGAAACACAGATGAAGAGCCAATAAGCTCCTCATCTATAAATGCATGTTTTCCGCCGTTTATTTCTGACACACAGATGTCAATCTAATCGACTATATATATTCCGATCTTTTTTCTGTCATATGTAATAATCAAACAGGAAAACCATATGTACTACGAAAGCCGGCATTTAAAATCCTCATATCCGAAGCTCTTCACGATCTCACAGGAACCATCCTCATGCAGGAGTCCGATATCAGGAAGAGGCATTCCGTTAAAGGTATTGTTCTTCACCATGGAATAGATGGCCATGTCTTCAAAAACCAGGGTGTCTCCGATTTCCGGCATTCTGTCAAAGCTGTAATCCCCGATGACATCCCCTGCGAGACAGGTTCTTGAGGAAAGTCTGCATGTAAAAGACTTTTCCCCGGGCATACCACCGTCACGAAGAGGCGGACGGTATGGCATCTCCAGCACATCCGGCATATGGCAGGCAGCGGAGGCATCCAGAATGAGGATGGGGAGAGTATTATCAACTATATCCATTACCCTCGTGTAAAGATAACCTGCATCAAGGGCGATAGCCTCCCCCGGCTCCAGATAAACCTGAACATCGTAGGTATCTCTGAGATGACATATGGTCTTTTCCAGAAGCGGAAGATTGTATCCCGGCTTAGTGATATGGTGCCCGCCCCCGAGGTTCACCCATTTTGCTTCCCTGAGATATGTTCCGAAGCTTTCCTCCACAGCCCTGACAGTAGCAGCCAGAGGCTCGGCCCCCTGCTCGCAGAGGGTATGGAAATGTATACCTTCAACTCCCTCAGGCAAGTGCTCCGGCATATCAGACCTGCGCACTCCGAGACGTGATCCGGGAGCGCAGGGATCATAGATGGCATGCCCCTCCTGGGTAGAAAACTCAGGATTGATGCGGATCCCGACGCTGACTCTGTGAGGATGCTGTGCCCATACAGGCCTGTGCAGTTCCAGCTGCCTCAGAGAATTAAAGCTGATATGATCACAGATCTCACAAAGCTCCACCATCTCATCATGAGTAAAGGCAGGAGAGAACACGTGGTTCTCCCCGCCCATTTCCTCATGGGCAAGCCTTGCCTCAAAAAGACCGCTGGCAGTGGCTCCCGAGATATATTTTCTTATAAGGGGATATATCCTGAACATGGAAAATGCCTTCTGTGCCAGCAGTATATGGCATCCCGTACGTTCCTCCACACCCTTCAGGATACGGAGATTATCCTCTATTCTTTTTTCGTCCACCAGATATACCGGTGTTTTCAATTCCTTGATTTCCACTTCATACACCTAAACACTAACACAGCTACAGCGTCTTCATTTGTCTGAACTAAAGAATTCACGTTGTTTCAGGACTTCTGAATTATATATTCCGGCTGATTATCAAATGCTTTATCAGAAGAAAATGCAGGGAATGGGTGCCGGGCACGAAACCTGCATTTTTCTATTCGGTAGTTAAACCATCACTCAACAGTTACCGGATTCTCATCAACCACCCATGGGAGACCGAACTTTGTGAGCATCTCCATGTATGGATCCGGATCAAACTCATCTGTCGTAAGGGTTCCCCTCTTGTTCCATACTCCGGTTGCAACAAGGGCAGTACCTATCATGGCCGGAACACCGGTTGTGTAGCTGATGGCCTGGCTGCCAAGCTCCTTATAGCACTCCTGATGGTCGCAGACATTATAGATAAAGATGGTCTTTTCCTTTCCATCCTTAACTCCGGTGAAGATACAGCCGATATTGGTCTTTCCCACAGTTCTCGGTCCGAGAGATGCCGGATCCGGAAGAAGCGCCTTCAGGAACTGAATAGGCACGATTTCCTGACCGTTAAAATTGACAGGAGTAGTGGAAAGCATGCCCACATTCTCAAGACACTTCATATGTGTAAGATAGCTCTGCCCGAAGGTCATGAAGAAACGGATTCTCTTTACTCCCGGAATATTCTTTGCAAGCGCCTCGATCTCCTCATGATGGAGAAGATACATATCCTTTTTTCCTACCTGGGGGAAATCGTATTCTCTCTTTATGGACATGGCGGGAACCTCTACCCAGTGACCGTCCTCCCAGTAGCTTCCCGGTGCGCTTACCTCACGGAGATTCACCTCCGGGTTAAAGTTTGTAGCGAAGGGATATCCATGATCACCACCGTTACAGTCAAGGATATCTATGGTATGGATCTCGTCAAAATAGTGTTTTAATGCATAAGCCGAGAACACGCTGGTAACCCCCGGATCAAAGCCGGTTCCCAGAAGAGCAGTAAGTCCCGCATCCTTGAATTTCTGATCGTAAGCCCACTGCCAGGAGTAATCAAAGTAAGCAGAGAAGCCAAGCTCCTTGCAGCGCTTTTCATAGATCTTTCTCCACTCCGGATCCTCGGTGTTTTCCGGCTCATAGTTTGCGGTATCCACATAATGTACACCACAGGCAAGGCACGCATCCATGATTGTGAGATCCTGATAGGGGAGTGCAACATTGAGAACAACATCAGGCTGATAGGACTTAATGAGAGAGATCACTTCGGAAACATTATCCGCATCCACCTGAGCGGTGGTCACCTTTGTCTCTGTCTTTCCTTCAAGCTTTTCCTTAAGGGCATCACATTTTGATTTTGTACGGCTTGCGATACAAAGCTCAGCGAAAACCTCACTGTTCCGGCAGCATTTCTGGATAGCCACCTGTGCAACACCGCCGCAGCCGATTACAAGAACTCTACTCATATCTTATTTTCCTCCTCGCTTAAAAGATCCTCTACATAACGCGGCAACATAAATGAACCGCGATGCAAATGCGTTGTATAGTACCAGGTTTTGATGTTTCGCTCATTCCATCTTTTTCCGTTGAAATCCTTTAACGGATGATATTTTTTGCTGGCAAAACCGAAGAGCCAGTATCCTGCCGGACAGGTGGGGATATGAGCCTGGTAAACTCTGTTGATGGGAAAGCTTCTGAAAGCCTTCCTGTGCATGGCACGACAGGATTCCTCGTCCTCGTCAAAGAAGGGACTTCCATGCTGATATACCATGATTCCGTCTTCATGAAGGGCTCCGAAGCAGTTGCCGTAAAACTCCTTGGTGAACATTCCCGCTGTATGTCCCAGTGGATCCGTACAGTCGTTAATGATAAGGTCGTACTGATCATGACGGGATCTCAGGAATCTTAAACCGTTTTCGTTGTAGATCTTTACCCGTGGATCATCGAGACCGCAGGCATTATCGGGAAACCATTCCTTGCAGACATCGATAAAAAGCTGATCCTCCTCAACCACATCGATTTCCTCGATCTCATCATAATGGGTAAGCTCTCTGGCAACGCCTCCGTCACCTCCTCCGATTACCAGCACCTTTTTGACACCGGGATGAACAGACATGGGTACATGGACTATCATCTCGTCATAGACAAACTCGTCCGCCTCGGAAAAGATCACGCTGCCGTTGGAGCAGAGAAATTTCCCGAACTCCGGCGACCTGAAAACATCAATTCTCTGATACTCGCTTTCCCCGGAAAACAGCTGTGCATCTACACGTATAGACAGCTTCACATTGTCTGTATGTAATTCTTCAAACCAAAATTCCATTTTATCTTAATCTCCATTCCGTCGCTCTTGTCCGGCGGTTCAAACAGTACTGAAAATTTTTTTAGAACGACCCCTTCTTCAGTACATTAAGGTAGGAAATATCATCACTTTCCGGTCCCTGCATGGAACATCCCTTTTCCTTTGCATACTGAATATAATCGATGATATCCTTCGTGATAACTTCCCCGGGCGCAAGGATCGGTATTCCTGGCGGATAGCACATTACCGATTCTCCGCAGATATGTCCGGCGCACTCATTGATAGGCACCCTGGTCTTTTCCGCATAAAATGCCTGCTGCGGCGTTGTAGCCACCACAGGGGAAATGTATTCTGCCGTAAAAAGATCCTTTTTCGGTTTTGCATAAAGCCTTCTGATATCGGAAAGGGCTCCCACAAGCCGCTCTATGTCGAGAAGGGAATCTCCGATGGAAATGTAGGCAAGGATATTGCTGATATCTCCGAATTCCATCTGTATGTCGTACTCGTCTCTCAGAAGATCGTAGACCTCGATTCCCGCAAGACCGATCTTGTTTGTGAGGACCGCAAGCTTTGTTACGTCAAAATCATAAACACTTCCGCCATTAATGAGCTCCTTGCCGTAAGCATAGTACCCGCCGATCTCATTGATCTCATCACGGGCATACTGTGCCATGCGGGCCACCTTCCCGAAGGATTCCTTTCCTCTCAATGCAAGATTCCTTCTCGAAAGATCAAGGCTTGCCATCAAAAGGTAAGAAGCACTGGTGGTCTGGGTCAGGTTAATGATCTGTCCGACATAACCCGGGTTCATATTGGGTCCCAGCAGCAGGAGAGAGCTCTGGGTGAGACTTCCTCCCGACTTATGCATTGAAACAGAAGCCATATCGGCACCTGCTTCCATAGCGGAACAGGGCAGCTCCTCACTGAAGTAGAAGTGGGTTCCGTGAGCCTCGTCCACCAGGGCAAGCATGTTGTGCTCATGAGCCAGCTTTACGATGGTTCTCAAATCCGAGCAGATGCCATAGTAGGTCGGGTTGTTTACCAGTACAGCCTTGGCATCGGGATTCTCCTCCATGGCCTTCTTTACATCCTGAACCTCCATACCGAGAGGTATTCCCAGCTCCACATCCACCTTTGGATCGATATAAACAGGCGTTGCGCCGCAGAGCACGAGAGCATTGATGGCACTCTTATGTACATTTCTGGGCAGGATGATCTTGTCACCGGCTTTGCAGGCACTGAGCACCATTGCCTGTACAGCGGAGGTTGTTCCTCCCACCATAAGAAAAGAGTTTGCTGCGCCGAATGCATCTGCCGCAAGTTCTTCCGCTTCCTTGATAATAGAAACAGGATGGCAGAGATTATCCAGGGGCTTCATGGAATTTACGTCTATACCTACACATTGCTGACCTAAGAAACGGACCAGCTCCGGATTTCCCCTTCCCCTTTTATGTCCGGGGACATCGAAGGGTACCACGTGGAGCTTTCTAAACCTTTCCAGGGCATCATATATAGGTGCATTTTTCTGTCTTTCCGGATTCATTTTTTTCCTTCCTATAAATACATATAAGTCTTACGCATTGCTCCGCTGACGCTACATACCGGATTTTCTACTAAATCCCGGCACAAATCCTCACAATGCTTATGCACTAAAAAAGCAGCGCCGCTTTTTCGCAGCACTGCCTTGTAATCAACCTTTAATCATTTCAGATCCGTCTCTGTCAGATTGCCTATTGAACGTTTCACAAGTAGTGTGCTTTCAAGCACTGGTTATGAAGTAACCAACTTATAAAATTGAGCTTTTAACTCGATCAATATGTGGCATAATGCCACTTCGGCAATGGCCGGCCCTGTCCGATGAGCTTTTCACAGTGAACCCGTGGTTCCTGCAACAGGCCTGTATAGAAACGGATTACCTTTCTATCAGAGTTTAGATTATCAGAAAAATAGTCTATGTCAACTTAATTTTGAGCTTTTCTACAGAAAGAAATAAACATTTTTTATAGAATTTATAAAAGAATTTGATTGTACGGTTTTACAAAATTCTTATATTATTTATAAAATTTGACCAAAAAACGTAATGATTTATATCATTCTTGTACAAATTATGAAATATCGAAAATGTTTTGAAGTTTTAAGCCGATTTATAAGTATAATAGTATTACCATGCATATTGTCGCAAATCTCAAAAAATCATTGGTTTTTACGGCAATCATGTTCGTAGCTTATCCGGGCCATTCAGGCTCATAACCAAACTGTTTAGTAACAGTTTCTTATTTAAAGATTGCGAGTATAGGGTTTATGGAGAAAAAGAGTAGAGTGAGAAAGCCGGTGCTGGGGGCATTGGCATTATTAATGACAGTGCTTACGGTATTCACAGCCAGCGCTGCCGGAAACAATTCTATAAAGATCACAAAAATTCACGACAAAAATAATGTACCCGTCCCGGACTGGGAACTGTCGATCTATGAGGTGGCCAGATTTGACACCTCAACCTATTCCTATTTAATAACAGACGATTTCCGTGAGTACATCGATCTTTCCTTTATTAATGAAGAAAAGACTGCAAATGAGATCGCTGAAAAAGCCGATGAACTCGAAAGTGCCATCTCTCAAAAAGGCATTATAGCACAGGGCACTGTGAAGTCAGATGCAAACGGTAATGCTTCCTTCGAAAATCTCGAGGATGGTCTTTATATCATCTGCTACAGCACAAATTCAAAATTTGATTCATCACCCAGCTTCATAGCGGTTCCCGATTATGACAATAACTCAGCCGTAACCCTTGAAGCAAAGATAGAGGATAAGTCAAGCGGTGGTTCAACAGGAGGCGGCGGTAATTCTCCTCACGGTGGAGGAAACGACGACGATGATGATGACAATGGTCAGAATCCTGAACCCGGAAGCGTTCTTGGTGAAGACCGTGAGAGGGAAGTACCTGACGTTGAGGGTCCCGAAGATAAAATCGTCCTCGGTGCCAAAAGAACACCACAGACCGGTGATAACAGCCGCATGATGCTTTATCTCAGCATTGCAGGCTTCTCCGCATCCATCCTTTTTGCCTGGATCATCATATATGTAAAGAGAAACAGAAGCTGAGCATTATAAACTTTGAAAACATTTTTTTGGAGTTATAGAGAATAGAAATAGTTATGAAGGAAATAAGAAACAGAAATAAAATCGGTTTAATTCCCATTTTTCATATCAAGGCTTTCGTCAGCACTAAGCTCTACAGACAGCTGACCAGCCTTATGATGTCCATAGTTATCTCAACGGTAACAGTCCTTGGAAACACAACTGTAGCCTTTGCTGACAAGAAGGATGATGTGATCAACCGGATCATCGAACAGTATGAGAACGGAGACATCAGCAGGGATGAAGCCAAAAGAGCGCTCATAAGAAACGGTGTGACCAATTCCCCTATCATTGATTTAAACGAAGATGAAGACGGAAATGAGCTTGCAACCGACAGTGACCTCGTAAAAAAGCTTGGTGAGAAGGATCGTCTTATCGATGAAACGATCAGAAAGATCATCGAGGACAATCGTGATGACGACACCAGCGTTGTTTTCGCATGGCATCACGAAGACGTAGATTCCATCATGGATGAGCTCGATGTTGCTACAAAAAGCGAGCTCAAGAAATCAGAAGCTGACGACAATCAGGCATCAAAGAAGAGCGTCGGTATCTACTATGACAAGTTCAACAAGACAAACAAGTCTTCTGAAAACGCTGATTCAGAGACCGAGTCAGAGAATATCGAAGAAGCTGTTGATAACGAGGATGACGCAGCTGTAGACGAAGAAAGTGTTTCAGAAGGCGAAGTATCCGACGAGAATCAGGCTTCAGAGGAAATGATGGAAGATGACTCTCTGGATGAGGAAAACGAAGATTCCAATTCTGTAGATGAGGATGAAGTTTTCGAGAATGACTCTCAGGATAATGAATCTGAAGATTTTGATTCTGCAGAAGAAGATGAAGTTTCTGAGAATGACTCTCAGGACGATGAGAACGAAACTTTCGAGTCCGTAGAGGAAAACGAAGGTTTTGAGAATAACTCTCAGGATGAAGAGGCTGAGGTTTCTGAATCTGTAAACCCTTATGAATTCTTCATGAATCAATTTCAGAATGAGGAGACCGAGGTTTCAGATTCTGTAGAGGAAGACGAGGTTTCTGAGGATGACTCTCAGGATGAAGAGGATGAGAAAGAGGATTCCGATTCTGTGGAGGAAGACGAAGTTTTGGGAAATGACTCTCAGGACGAAGAAGATGTGAAAGAAGAAGAGAATTCCGATTCAGTTGAAACAGCTGAAGCTGACGAAAACGAATCTGAGGATGAGGAGAAGGAAGAGAATTCCAATCTTATAAAAGTTGACAAATTTTTTGAAATCGACTCTTACGTAGAGAATGAGGATTCTGACTCCGAGAACTCCGAGGAAGAAACAACTGAGGCTGAAACCGAAGCAGCAAAGGCAATCGGTATTATGGCTCACTCCGATAAGAATGCAATAGCTCAGACAGCGGAGGATGCTGAAGCTGAAGTCGATGCTGATGCTGAAATTGAAGCTGAAACCGAAACCAAAGCAGCAAAGGCAATCGGTATTTTAGCTCATTCTGAGAAGACCGCAACAGCACAAACAGAAGAAACTGCAGATGCTGCTTCCGATGAATTAGCTAAAGAGGTTCCTGAAGAAGAAAAGGATTACGATGTCATTGACCTTTCTGAGTATATGACCGTTTCCTCAGCTGTAAAGAAGTTCCATGACGAGTGGATTGAGTCTGAGAGCTTTGACTCAGGAAACAAGATTGGTCTTACATTATACTTCTCCATCCCTGAAGACGTAATGTACGACAAGGATACACGAGTTGCTTCATATACTATGCCTGAAGGGCTTTCATCACAATTTGAAGGAAAAGGCAAAGTCATTTCCGGTGATGAAACAGTAGGCACTTACAAGCTTAAGAAGAATGAAATAGAAATCACCTTTGATAACGCCTTTGTTAAGTCCGGAAAATCCATTGAGGGTGCACTTTTCTTCAAAGGCCGTGTTGAAAACAAGACAGAAGAAGACTGCCTCACCATCGACCTTGGCGGCACAGCCGGCAGCCTCGATGTATATAAGGAGATTACAAAGACTGTAGATTCCGATGATGGAATGGTAACGATCACTGCTACCTTCAGCACTTCTACATTTAGCAGTAATGTAACTCTTCATGCTGACTCCATCGATAAAGAAACAAAAACCGAAGTTGAGGAGGCATTTAACGAAAAACTCGAGGAAGAAAGCCTCATGGTGACTAATATGTACACCTATGATGTTTACTTCCTGGATGAAGAAGGAGAGAAGATCGAACCGGACGGACATGTTTCCGTAAAAATGACCTTCAACAATCCGATTTCAGACAACAATGGTGAAAATTTAAAAGTTTATCACGTAAAAAACAATGATTTAAATGAAATCGAAGACCTTACCCCCATGGATGACACTGTGATTAATTCTACTTCCGAGGGCAAGGTTTCCAATGTTGCATTGGTTACTGATTCTTTCTCTTTGCTTAGCGCAACTGAAACCGTTTATGATCTAAAACCAAGTCTTACCAACGTCACCATATCGGGTGCTACCATTTCTGATGAAGGTAAGTGGATAGTCAAAGACGGAGAAACCTATAAACTGACTTTCACTTTCAGTGAAGACAGTAAAAAAAATATAAGTTTCCCTAATGATTCTCAGTGGATGTGCTACAAAATCCCTGAAGGATTATATATAGAAGATAAATCCGGCGTATTTTCTGTAAAACTCGATAAAGGAAAAGTTCTTGCAAACAATAAATTTGTAGTTGACCAGAAAAACAATCTGATTAAATTTCAATGGAATACAGCTGATAAAGAGAATTTCAATGAATTGATAAACGGTGAAACTGAAATAGAGGCTGAAATTGAAGGATCTGTCAAAATGGGTAGTTCCAAGATTCTATTTTCAAAGGACTTCTCTCAAAACGTAGAGGTTTATGATGGGCATCGTCTGACAGTTTCAAAATCCGGCTCCTATGACAAAGCCAATAGGGAAATGCATTACACCATCACCGTGCATTCAGAAGGTGTTTCAGAGGATGTTGTCATAACTGATACCATGGGCGGAGCTCTGACTCTTGATCGTTCATCTTTTACCTTTGGCAGTAGCAAAAACGGAGAAAAACCTACTATCGTATCTGCCTCCGATAAAAGCTTTGAATTAAAGATAAACAAAATGCAGGATGACGAGTATTCGACGATTAACTACGTTGCAAAGGTTGATTTAGGCAAGATCAAAACAGACCAGGAAGCAACATTTGACGAAACCGGTAATACTGTAACCGTTAAAGATAAGGATAACAAAGAAGATACTGAGAAGTTTCCTTATAAACATATCTCTTTTTCTTCACTGAGCAAACATGCAGATAAAGAGACAACAGGAAAAGATGAAATCGGAGACTACAAGGAAGTAACCTGGAAGATTACTGCAAATGATGAGAAATATAAAAATCTCACACACATTACTGACAGCATCGATAGTGCTTCCAGAACTTATATGAAATATTCCGGAGAAGGAATAACTGTAAAAATAACAAAGGAAGGTTCAACTACTCCTGAAATAAAAACCATAAAGTGGGGCAGTGATAACCTTATGTTAAGTGATGCTTCATCCAGCTGGACATGGTCAGGCCTTGAGTCCTATGGAAAAGCTTCCTATGAGGTAACCTACACAACACGTATTTACCTGAAAGATATTTATTCATCTACAACTCTCAAAAACAATGTTGAGACTGACCACAACAAGACTACGGGTTACGAGCATATCGCAAAAAATGAAGGCAAAACAATTGATGTTTACAAGGTTGCATCAAATGTCACAGAAGAAGAAACAACTTGGACAATCAATATCAAGGTGCCCAAAAGCGGATTTGATAAATTAGAGGTCAAAGACAGATTACCTGCGATAAACGATGAAGGCACGATGTTTTATGATACATATGTTGACGGATCACTTGTTGTATACGGTCTTGAGTCTCCGGAACGAGAAGTGCACACAACTACCGGTACCTATGAATATTATCAGGTTAATCCTCCTGAATTATCAATCATTTTTTATAAAGATGCTGATGCCAAAACACCGGGTCTTAATAGCAAAGACTATGAACGCACAATAACAATTGAATATAAGTCGAAGAACAATCAAAAATGGTTAGAGTGGCAGGAATCTGATCCGAAGAATGAGAAATATTCCTGGAGACAGAAGCATGTTAATACAGTAAAAGTAAATGATTCCAATGAAACCACAGCAACAGCAGTTATAACCAAAAATAACTTTGAAAAAACAGGAGAAGTTATATCAGTTCAAAGAAACGGTACCAATGAAACCGTAACCAGCAAGGATGGCAAATATGCTATTCTGAGATACAACCTCATACTCAGCGGAACTTCAATATATGATACCACTACATACATTGAAGATACTTTTGATGAAAGACTTACATTTTATCACAACGACCCAAGAGATTGGGAAACCAACTATAACGGTATGAGTATCTATGGCGGTAATGAAGGAAGTCAGGAAAACCTGATACGTCGCCTGACAGTAGGAAACGAAGTTCAGGTAGATGACGAAAATCATAAGATTACTTTTAACATCAACAATATCCGTGAGTATGCAAAAGGCAGCATGTCTAACTATACATATTATAAGATCAGCTACTACCTGCTGTTGCCTTTAGACAAGGCAAATGCCGAAGCATTAAAAAACCAAGGTTACATCACCTTAAAGAACACTGCCTGGTGGGATGGAATGAAATCAGAAGCTGATGTCGTTTATAAGCATAGTCCTGTCGGAAAAAAAGGCAGCTACGATTGGAACACCGGTCTCGCCACTTACACCATCACCATAAATAGTGAAAAGCTGGAGCTAAATGGTGGAAAGTCTATGGATCTGGAGGATGTATTCTGGAATCAGTATATTGATATTTCAACCATCGTCCTTAAACTGGATGGCAAAGAAAAAAAAGAGTTTAGTTATTCTCTTGTAGATAACAAGCTGACCATAAAGGATTTACCTGATAAAACCGAAATTGTGCTTACCTACAATGCATATCCTGTATTTGGTACAGGAAGTTCTGAGGCGACACTTTTTAACAAGGCAACTCTTTTGGATTATTCCGATGAAACAGAGTTCGAAGCATACTTCAATGGCGAAGCCAAGGGATTAAGTACCAGAGCCAGATTATATATCGTTAAACGTGATGAAAATGATCCTGATAAGGTTTTGGAAGGCGCAGTTTTCGGACTCTATAAAGTAGACGGGGATCAAAAAACTTACATTAAATCATTCACAACTGATAAAAATGGAGTTGCTACCATTATCCTTGACCAGGAAAAAGATAAAACAACACTGGATTTTAACACGCTTTATTGTCTGGTTGAAGAAAAAGCACCTAAGGGATATTCCTTTGATGAGGCAAATAATGAGTACTATTTCAAGCTCGTTAAAAACAGTTCCGGTAGCGTAACGTATGAGGCCGGTGATACTGAGCATAAATACCCTATTTACCATAACGGTTACAACCTTACGATCACAAACTCATCAAATGCCGGAACCAACCTTCCCATCACCGGCGGCATAGGAGTAAATCTCATTTACCTTATTGGTTCACTTATGATAACCCTTGGTGGCTTCATATTAATTATCATGAGAAAAAGGATAGATTTATGATTTGATTTATTAAAAGTTTGCGCACTCTGCAAACTTTTAATATCCAAATTAACTTTTCAAAAATTATTTTGTTTTTAAGTTTTTTTATACGCATCAATGAGTAATATTAACAATCGTTGAGGGACCAAAAAAACTGAATATATAATGAGGAGTATAGAATAATGAAAAAAAACAAATTTATTGCTTTAGCACTCGCTGCAGGAATGACATTTTGCAATGTAGCAGCAACCGGAGTAGTTACATTTGCTGCGACTGTACCTACAAGTCAGACTATTGATAAAAATAGTGCTGCAGATGCTACAACAGGAAAGTATACAATCTCTGTCGGAAAATCTGATACCCATACCTATAAGGTTTATCAGATCCTGACCGGTACTTTGATTGCTGGTGAAGAGAAGCTTGGTAATCCTACATGGGGCGCAGATGCGAAGAACGATGGCACTACCACCGTTGATAATTTCATCAAATCTATCACTGAAAAAGACTCTTCTACTGGGAAAGATCTTACCAATGTACAAATCAACGATCTTGTGAAAGCACAGCTCGCTGACGGTGCATCAGGTCAAGGCACTGTGACAAAGGATGATAGTCTTAATGTTGTTCCCGGTTACTACCTTATTGAGGATATAACTGACCTTGATGAAGTTGATAAAGATGGTAAGCCTGTTCACGAAGGCGATGCTAAGTCTCTTAATATAGTAGCTGTGTTTAACGACATCACAATCACAGCAAAGAAGGGAACTGTTGAGTCTGAGAAGCATGTAGATGATCAGAATGATTCTGATTCTTCAGATTACAGCGAATTAAAGGATTCTGCTGACTACGATATCGGCGATTCCATTCCTTACACTCTGACAATGAAGCTTCCTGCTGACTATGCAAACTACAAGCAGTATTATGTAAGCTTCGTGGATGATATGTCTGCCGGCCTTACATACAATAACGATGCTAAGATTTATTATGGTGATGATGATGATGAATCCGGTTATGATATTTCATTCATATCTGATGCTTCTATGACATCTGCTTATACTGATGGTATTGTGTACAGGGCTACCATCCAGAATCTGAAGGCTGATGATGCAACTGCAGAGCAGAAGGCTCTTACCGCTGGTTCAGTTATTACCATTAAGTATACAGCCACCTTGAACAGCAAAGCTGTTATCGGTTCTGCCGGAAACCCTAACAGATACAGGATTGACTACAGCTCAAACCCGAATCAGGAAGCTGATGGCACCCCTGAGACTAATGAAACTCCTTGGGATACCAACATCGTATTTACCTATAAGACTGTGTTTAACAAGGTAGATGCAAACAGCAAACCT
>JAGAXP010000123.1 GCA_017940955.1 Oribacterium sp. | reverse complement strand
CCGGCGAGAACCGTCCCCGGTGGCTTTCCATGTAATAAAGTATATCTCCCGCTTATGCTTAAACACAAGCGGGAGATACAACATTTCAATATTATAGATTTTCGCCTCAGACAGCCGGCTTTAGGATGCGGCTCAAATCAAACCATCATATCCATCAGCTCAATGCTGCTTATTTAAAGCTTATTGAATCAAGTATCCTGTCGCCCATGGTTCCGTCACTTAAATCTACATCCACTATACCTATGGATAAAGCGTGGGTGTCATCCAGCTGGGCAATGTATTCCGTCCAATTATAGCCGATGTTCTTGTAGGTACGTCCCTTAAAGGTCTTTCCTCCAAAGTCACGACTATCAATTTCTTTGTAGTTCTCAAACTTGTCCTTATAGAAATCAAACTTTTCCACATCTTCCTTAAGTTCAAATTTGATAAATCCCGCTCCAAATGCATTAACATCCTCATTATCAACAAGCTTAGTCCGGCTCTCATCATAACTCCATCCGGTCTCCGGAATCTGCATGCCGATCTTTACGACATCTTCGTCATGACCCCATGGAGATACTTCTACGGTGAAGTCCTTCATCTTGGCATTGGCAGTCGCCGCCTTATCAGCTTCACTTGCCTCAGCCTTTACAGCATCAAGATATTTAGCTTCTGCATCCGAGCCCTTGAAACCGCTGGTATTGAAGCTGCTTACACGGAAAACTCCCGGTTCCTTCGTTGCATCCTTTTCATCAAAGTTAACATAGATGAAGTGATTGGAATCATCCTTGGATATCCACTTATAGTAACGCTTATTGCGCTGCATGTGGTCGGAATACTCTTCCTTATCAAACTCGCCCTCTACTCCGAAGTGATCTGCCAGATCTTCATAAGTAAGATTGAAAACGTCCTTTGCAACCTTATTGAGCCATACATAGCCCTTCTGAAGATCTTCTTCACTTACCAAACCGTCTCCGGAAGCAACTCCGTCCGGAACCTTCTTTCCGGAATCTGCGGCTGCTTCTGTTTCGGAAGCATTGTCCTTAGCTTCTGTTGATTCCTTAGCCTCTTCAGTTTCGTCTTTACTCTCGGATGCCTCTGTTGCTGCAGTCTCTGCAGGTGTCGATCCGTCATCACGCACCATGGTGTAATGTGCAACATCCAGCATGTCAAGCTTTAATGTATCGCCCTCAAGTTCATATTTATACTTTGTGGTGCCGTAAACCGTGATTTCTCCCGGTTCCCATGTGATATCAAGAAGGCTGTGGAAAAGATTGAATTTTCCGGTTCCGTCCTTATAAAGCTCCAGATATGTGTCTCCCATACCTGCCTCTACAAGCATCTCATGGGTTACGGGATGACCGCCTGCTTCGTACTCGTAGATTATAAATCTACCTACATCGGCGCTGTCTGCCTCGGCCTTTTTCTCAGCCTCTGTTGCCGCTTCTGTAGCTGCCTCTGTTTCTTCTTTTTTCCCGGTTTCTTTTTCCTTAGCTGCCTCGGTTGCTGCAACCTTTGTCTCTGCCGCTGTTGTTGCTGCTGTTTCTGCTTCCTTTGAACCGCCGCCGCAAGCCACAAGCATTGACATGTATCCTGCTATGATCATCGCCATCAATAGGTGTCTCTTTCTCATAACGCCCCTCCTTGTTAAAAGCTTTCATTAATACTCTGTAAAATATTTTATTCTTTAATCGCCATAAAGTAAATATTATTTCCTTATTATTCCAAATTCTGAAAGACCGGTTCCGCCGGGGCACATGAAGGTCAGAGCCGGTGGGCATCCATCATAAACCGGGTCGCCCGGTCGGGAAAATCCAAAGCCTGAACTCTAAGTGGTTCTATGCAGCTATCAATCAGAACAGGCAGTCCGTGCAACAAAAAAAGCCGGAGATGGACACATATGTCCAATCCCCGGCGGGCTGTTTTTATTTTTTATCAGATTTCCGCATCTGCAAGCTTTGCTTCTGCAAACGCTGCGCTGTTCTCACCTTTGCACTTCTGAACTACCAGATCAAAGGTATCCTGGATTTCCTTTGCAGGCTCGAAGGTAACCTTGGAAACTGCAACATTAACTATAAGTGCAACTACGAATGCAGGAAGAAGCTCGTAGATTGCAAATACACCGCCCATAGGAGCTACAAGGAACTTCCAAATGAAGACCATTGCGCCGCCGGCGAACATTCCTGCTGTTGCACCGCCGCGGGTACTTCTCTTCCAGAAGAGAGCAAGAAGCATTACCGGCCCGAAAGCTGCACCGAAGCCTGCCCAGGCAAAGGATACTACTCTGAATACGCTGCTGTTCGGATTCCATGCAAGGAAAAGAGCTATGATCGCTATGGCTACAACTGTTCCTCTTGCAACCTTCATAGATGTCTTATCATCCATCTTTATGTGGAGGAAATCTCTCAGAAGATCCTCTGACATAGAGCTAGATGCTGCAAGAAGCTGTGAATCTGCGGTTGACATGGTTGCCGCAAGGATTCCCGCCATGATGACACCTGCAACGATTGCAAAGAATACGCCATTCTTACCCATAAGATTTGCAAGACAGATAATGATAGTCTCTGATTCCGATCCGGTTGTAAGGAATGGAATCTCTCCCGCCACAGATACGCTGTAGCCAATGATACCGATAAATACAGCAACCAGCATGGAAAGAAGAGCCCATACGGAAGCGATACGTCTTGAGATCTTAATCTCCTCAGGATTTCTGATAGCCATAAATCTGAGAAGGATATGTGGCATACCGAAGTAGCCAAGTCCCCATGCAAGAGTGGAAATAACAGGAAGAACTCCAAAGCTTCCGGCTGTTCCCGTAGCTGCATCGTAGCCCTGTGAAAGATTGAGATATCCGGGAAGCTCCCTGGCATTATTGATAACAGTGCCGAGTCCGCCTGCGCAGGATATACCGAATACAATGATAATGCAAAGAGCTACAGTCATCACGATGGACTGGATAAGGTCGGTGGTTGATACCGCCATAAAGCCGCCCATAACCGTATAACCGATGATAACCACTGCTCCAAGTACCATAGCCAGATGATAATCCCATCCGAAAAGACTGTTAAACAGTGTTCCTACAGCCTTAAAGCCTGATGCTGTGTAAGGAATAAAGAAAATAAGAATTACCACAGCTGCAAGGCAGGATAATGTATTTCTCCTGTCATCATATCTCTTTGAGAAAAACTGTGGTACCGTATTGGCTCCGATGGTTTCTGAATAAACACGAAGTCTCTTTGCTACAAACAGGAAATTGAGATAGGTTCCTGCCGCAAGTCCGATAACTGTCCAGCCAACCTCTGCAACACCTGCAAGATATGCAAGTCCGGGAAGTCCCATAAGAAGATATGAGCTCATATCCGAAGCCTCAGCACTCATGGCTGTAACTATAGGATTAAGGCCTCTCCCTCCGAGATAAAAACCGGCGGTGTCTGATGCGGATCCCTTTTTGCTGTAATAAACGCCTATCCCAACTGTGATTCCAAGATAAGCAATGATTGCCAGTAAAATAAAAAAACTTTCGCTAGTCATACTTTTCTCCCTTTCTTTATGGGAATGTATCAATGCAAAATCTATTCCCATGAATTATGATTTGCCTTGTACTATAGCATAACTTCCGGTAGACTAAAATGCAGAACAGAGTATAGACCAAAGTCCATACTCCATCAATAAAAAAATATGATTTTTGGCGTAAATACGTTAGTTTTTATATAGACTAAATATAGTTCGAACAAAAGTCCAAATAAAGAATTTTTTTAAAACTTTCAACAGTCAAAGAAGTTTGGTGTAAGAATTCATCAGAAAACTCAATATTCATCAGAAAAAAACATAAGCATTATCCCAAAACTCTATATCCGTAACAGTTCAGTCGGTGTGCCGGGGGGACGGGGTTGGTGGTCCTGGACCACCGACTGAACTATTTCCTGTATCCATTAAGGAACATCGGCATAAGTCTGTCTGCATTTCTGATGAGAGAATACTCCCCGTCCTCAAGGCACCAGTCATATAAAAGCGCTCTTTCGAACATGGCATAATCATTAACTATCTGGTTGGCAGCTATGTCATCCCTGACTTCTCCCTTTGCCTGACCTTCCTTCACAATCTGCTTAAGCACCTTAAAATACGCCCTTTTCCTGTCAAGCAAATGCTTCTCTCCGTGAGTTATGAGCTGGGAAGAAAAAAGTCTTGTCAGAAGCTCAACAGAAACCGAGGAATCGATCATCTCATAAAGAACGTGATTGAGATAGATAAGCTTATCTATAGCATGCATCTCAGGATCCATGGTTTTCTCAAGCTCCTCATACTTATCGTCAAAAAGGATATTCAGAGAGCCGAGAAGCGCATCCTTCCCCTCAAAATAATGATAAAAGGAACCTTTTGAGGTACCTGATTCAAAGACAATGTCATCGACGGTGGTTTCCTCATACCCCTGCTCATAAAAAAGCTTCCATGCCGCAGATACTATCTTCTGTTTTGTATTTCTGCCATTCTTTTTCGCCATATAACCACCTTTAATATAATCAAAAACTCAACCGTCTATTACGAGCAACCCAGAACATTAACAGCCGGGATTGGTGCTCCTCCTCATGATTGCATGAAGCTCACGGCTATTCTGAATATCTGTTTTCATCTTGCTCCTCATAAACACTTGCGGCACAATGCTCCACTTAATCCGTCAATCCAACAGAAAATCACTCAGGATAACATTGGACACATCCATTCCATGCTCTGAAAAACGGTAACGGTATCCATCGTGAATTATGAGCCCCTGACTTACATACTGCGAAAGCTTATCTCCGAATATACTCATTATATCAACCTGAAATCTGGTTTTGAACTCAACCTCGGAAACGCCTTCTATACGCCTGAGTCCCAGGAACATGAATTCTTCCATCTGCTCGTTTCTGTCGAGTACCTGTACATCTGTATGGAGCTCTGCCCAGCCGTTCTTCATATCCATATGAAAATTAAGCTCCATATACTTTTTAAAATCTCTTGTGTTATTCCACCGGCGGTTTTCAAAATAGGAAGCGGCTCCGAGCCCGAAGCCAATGTACTCAACATTGGACCAGTAGCCGTAATTATGACGGCATTCGAAACCGGGTTTTGCGTAATTGGATACCTCATATCGTTCAAAACTGTACTTACCTGTGACAGTCCGGGTTATCTCATCAATTGCAAACGCTGTCTCTTCTCCCGGAAGAGGAAGCTGACCGGCATTATACATATCATAAAAAGGCGTACCCTCTTCAATTATGAGGTTATAAATTGACACATGTTCAGGTTTAAGCATTAACACATGCTTCAGAGTATCCTGCCAGGACTTCTCCGTCTGCCCCGGAATATCGTTCATAAGGTCAATGTTTATATTCCCGAATCCCTCCATCCTTGCATTCTGGAAACACTTGAGAAAATCCTCATAGATATGTATACGGCCCAGGGTCTTAAGCTCCCGGTTATCGGCTGATTGCAGTCCTATGGAAAGCCTGTTGATACCTGCATTTTTGTATAACGTAAACTTATAGGCTAATGTAGAAGCCGGATTACATTCAATGGTGATCTCAGCATTCTCTCTAACGTGATAATGCTGTCTTATGGTTTTCATGATCCTCACTATATGTTTCGGATCTATGAGAGACGGGGTACCTCCCCCTATAAAGATGGTGGATATCTCCCGCTCCGCCGGTATTTTTTCCGATGTGAGTTCTATCTCTCCGCAAAGCTTGTCAACGTATTCACTGTGATACTGCTCGCTAACCGGAAAGGACAGGAAGTCGCAGTAATTACATTTCTTTGCGCAGAAGGGGATATGTATATATAGTTCAAGCTGATTTTTGTCTGTTGGGTCAATGATCTTTGTTTCAAGCATTTGTGTACCTGCAAATAAAATATTTATGAAAGCATTATCGCATCTCGCAGCACAGCCGTTCAATGTGTTTAGCTTTAAAATGCATGCTCGTGTCGGCACGGCATGCGCTCGAAAGCATTATCGCACAAAAAGAAGCCTGCCGCAACGCGACAGGCTCTGTAAACATAATGTTAAAATCAGCAAACGTGGTGGATCCAGCCCTCAGGAGCTTCGATCTTTCCGCTCTGGATACCGGTGATGGTGCTGTAAAGCTCGCCGATAACCTCGCCGGCCTTTTCCATACCTGATGGAAGAAGTATCTCCTCGGCACCGTTAACGATACGTCCAACAGGTGAGATAACCGCTGCTGTTCCGCAGAGACCGCACTCCTTGAAGCCCTTGATCTCCTCGAACTTAACAGGTCTTTCATCAACCGTAAGATGCAGATAATGCTCTGCGATATAAACGATTGAACGTCTTGTGATGGAAGGAAGGATAGACGGCGACTTAGGAACCACAAGCTTGCCATCAGCGTCAACGAAGATAGCATTGGAACCGCCTGTCTCTTCAACATAGCTTCTTGTTGCAGGGTCGAGATAAAGGTTCTCGGCATAGCCTGCCTGGTGGGCAAGAACTGATGAATGGAGACTCATTGCATAGTTAAGTCCTGCCTTAACAGCACCTGTTCCGCGGGGAGCTGCTCTATCGAAATCCGATACAAGTATAGCGATAGGAGTAGCACCGCCCTTGTAGTAAGGTCCTACAGGAGTTGTGAAGATTCTGAACTGGTACTCTGTTGCAGGCTTTACTCCGATAACAACGCCGGAACCGAACTCGTAAGGTCTCAGATACAGTGAAGCACCCGAACCGTATGGAGGAACCCAGTCGATATTGGCCTTAACAACCTGATCAACGGCATCTATAAACTGCTCCTTAGGGAACGGAGGCATCTCGATTCTCTGAGCTGACTCATAAATTCTGTCCGCATTAAGATCCGGACGGAAACATACTACCGAGCCATCCTCCCAGGTATAAGCCTTTAAGCCCTCAAATACCTGCTGACAGTACTGAAGTACGCATGCTGATTCGTTAAGTGTTACATTAGGATCATCAATGAGAGCACCTGCATCCCACTTGCCGTCTTTATAATTTGAAACATATCTCTTATCAGTTACATGATAAGCAAAGCCTATATTTGCCCAATCAAGATTCTTTTTAGCCATATCCGTAATCTCCTTTCACAACACTTTTTATGTTGTTTTCTCAGTAAAGTATAGTCTCAAAAAAGCTCTATTTCAACGAGATAAAATACATAAAAATATTATAGAAGTTATAATCGGAGATTATTTTTACGCTTTATATCCAAACTCGCGGTTATATCTGATTTAGCCAATAAAAAACAGATGTCGGAATTTGTCCAACATCTGCTTTTAAAAATATTCTTTTATTCCGAATCAAGCTTCAGCACTGACATAAATGCACTCTGAGGGATCTCAACATTACCAAACTGACGCATTCTGCGCTTTCCTTCCTTCTGTTTCTCAAGAAGCTTCTTCTTACGCGAGATATCACCGCCGTAGCACTTGGCAAGCACATCCTTACGGAGGGCCTTGACTGTCTCTCTGGCCTGAACGTGACCGCCGATGGCAGCCTGGATAGGTATTTCAAAGAGCTGTCTCGGGATCTCGTTCTTCAGCTTTTCACACATCTTCTTACCGCGCTCATAAGCAGAATCAGCGTGAACGATGAAGCTGAGAGCGTCAATGATCTGACGGTTTACAAGTATATCAAGCTTCACCATCTTACTGGTCTGATAACCCTTTAAATCATAGTCAAAGGACGCATAGCCCTTGGATCTTGATTTGATGGCATCAAAGAAGTCATAGATGATCTCATTGAGGGGCATATCATATTTAAGAATGGCACGGTTAGCCTCGATATATTCCGTACTCTTGTATATACCTCTTCTCTCCTGGCAGAGAGTCATTATGGATCCCATAAACTCGGGTGTGACCATTATCTCTGCTTCAACAACAGGCTCCTCCATGTGATCGATCTCGGAAGGATCCGGGAGATTGGCAGGGTTTGAAAGCTCCATCATGGTGCCATCGGTTTTGTAAACATGATATACAACAGATGGCGCTGTGGTCACGAGATCGAGATTGTACTCTCTTTCAAGTCGCTCCTGAACCACATCAAGGTGAAGGAGTCCCAGGAAACCGCATCTGAATCCGAAGCCGAGAGCCTGTGAGGTTTCCGGCTCATACTGAAGGGCGGCGTCATTAAGCTGAAGCTTTTCGAGGGCATCACGGAGATCCGGGTAACGCATGGTGTCTGCAGGATAGATTCCGCAGTAAACCATGGACTGAACCTTCTTGTATCCGGGCAGCGGCTTCTCTGCAGGGTTTGCAGCATCTGTTACCGTATCACCTACCCGGGTCTCGCGTATATCCTTGATGGAGGCGGTAATGTAGCCTACCATACCGGCGCTTAATTCCTCGCAGGGGATGAATCTTCCCGGTGCAAAATAACCAACCTCTGTAACATCAAACTCAGCCTTGCTTGCCATAAGTCTGATTCTGGTTCCGACCTTAACTCTTCCCTCTTTTATCCTGCAGAAGATGATAACTCCTCTGTAGTTGTCATAGAGAGAATCAAATATAAGCGCCTGAAGCGGATTGTCAGGGGAGCCCTCGGGAGCAGGAAGCTTCTGCACGATGGCCTCCAGAACCTCTTCGACATTTTCACCTGTCTTTGCGGAAATCCTGGGGGCGTCAAGAGCCTCGATGCCGATGACATCTTCAACCTCGTTGGCAACTCTATCGGGGTCTGCGGAGGGAAGATCGATCTTGTTGATGACCGGAAGTATCTCAAGGTCATGATCAAGTGCGAGGTAAGTATTGGCAAGAGTCTGTGCCTGAATGCCCTGTGTTGCATCTACTATAAGGATCGCTCCGTCACAGGCTGCAAGTGAACGGGAAACCTCATAGTTAAAGTCAACGTGCCCCGGAGTATCGATAAGGTTCAGGGTGTATTCATTACCGTCCTTTGCCTTATAGATGACTCTGGTGGTCTGTGACTTGATGGTGATGCCGCGCTCCCTCTCGATGTCCATGTTATCCAGGACCTGGGACTGCATCTCTCTCGCCGTAAGTGTACCTGTCATTTCGATGATACGGTCTGCCAAGGTGGACTTGCCGTGGTCGATATGGGCTATGATGCAAAAATTTCTGATTCTTGACTGGTCAACGTTTCTATTCTCTGCCATGTTATTCCTTTAAATGTCATTGTAGTATGGGCGGCATACGACTGATGCCCTTTCCCTGGTTTCTTAACCGATGTCCCCATATCCTACCACAAACAGCGTGGGTTTGCCAATACAGTTATGGCTCAGCCCTGAACCTGCACCATCTTCACAGCCGGTGTGGAGATGCCCGCTGCGCCCAAAGCTTCGGTGATACCCTGGAGAAGCTCATAGTACACTGTCCAGTAGTCCCCTGTCTTCACCCAGGCTCTGGACGTGAAAATAATGGATTCGTTGGTGCCGCCATCAATGGAAGCGAAGGGCTCGTGGGCAGGTGAATCTGTAAGTACCCTGGCATTGGCCTTTATCACATCGAGGATAATGTTCTGGACCTTAACCACGTCCTCCTGCCTTCCTGTAGTGAACTGAAGGTCTACTCTTCTAAACTCCTCAGATGAGCAGTTTGTAATGCTTTTATTCATAAGCTCACCGTTCGGTATCATTATCTTCTTGTTGTCATTGGTAAGAAGAGTAGTGTACATGATGCTGATGGCTCTGACGCTTCCCTCAACACCGTTTGTCTGTATGTATTCCCCGACGTTAAAGGGCCTGAATATAAGAAGCATGATGCCCCCTGCAATATTGCCGAGAGAGCCCTGCATTGAAAGGCCGATGGCCATGCCTGCGGAAGCCAGTACCGTGATTACCGATGCCATGGGCACTCCGAGAACGCTTATGATGCTGAGGAGCAGAACGATATTCAGGACGATCTTCACACCACTTACGATAAAGGTTGCCACAGTCTTATCCGCGCTTTCAATTCCATGCAGCTTTTTCACAAGCTTCATGATATGACCGATCACTATCCTCCCTACTATAAAAATGATGATGGCAAGCAGCAGCTTGCTTCCCACCTGCATACAGATCCCCGTCAGATCCGACATAACCTTTTCTACATTAAACATATGAACCTCCTGATTTTATTTCATAGACCCCTTATGATACTTAGATAATCCTGTCATTGATCAACTAAGGCATAAATGATCACCTCCTATATAGACATATCATATCGTAAAATGTCTATATTTGAAAATCGATTATTTGGGTGGATCATATTTCAAAACAATATCCGTTAGGATTTTTTCATCCTTCAGGAAAGCGCTTACGGGATAACGATGCCGCTGACACGGGCCTCAATGGCAAGCTCTGTCCGGTTTCTGAAACCCGTCTTCTGCATCATATGGTTAATATGAGTCTTTACCGTTGCCACAGACAAATGGAGAGCCTCGGCAATTTCCTCATTGGAGCTTCCCCGTGTTACCTCCCGCAATACCATAAGCTCTGAAGGTGTAAAATCCTTACTGCTGATCATACCGATAGCCACTGCAGGTACAGCAACAGGCCAGACACGTTCACCATCCATTGTCCGATCCATCACTTCAAGCAATGGCTCATTTTCCAGCTCCTTGTACCAGAAGGAATCTGCTCCGATTTCCTTTGCCCGTTCAAGATAAGATGCCTCCGGCATGGAGGTGACTATGATCACTCTTGTATCCGGATAATTCTTTTTGATACGGGCCGCAGCTTCAAGACCGTCGGAACCGTCCTTCATCACAACATCCATGAGCACCAGGTCCACTTGAAAACGGGCACAGTAGGTATCCGCCGCCCGGGCTGAAGGAATGGAAGCCACCATCTCATAGCGGTCGGAATGGGAAACAAACAGCTCAAAAAGACGTCTCGATATATTCTGATCATCACATATCAGCACCTTGTACATGGCTTCTCCTTATCATTAAACGAAGGCAAAATCTCGGAAAGGCTTCAATCTCCATCTGTATCCCTGAGGCTTCGGCTTTTTTCCGAAGCATTCCGAGGCCTCCGCTCTCTACGATGGGTTCTTTGGGCGGGTCTCCGTTATTGGTGATCTCAACGATTCCCTTCTCCGATGTTACATTAAGCGTATCCCCATGTGCATGGCGGATCGTATTGGTCAGGCATTCATGTATCGCTGTGACAACCACGTCACTGACAGCCGTATCCACGGGCAGCTCTCCCTTTATGATCATCCTGATACCTACGTCCTTTGCAACAGACCTCATATATTCGTAGCCATCGGAGGTCATATCCTCCTGTTCCGTTTCCAGCAGCCGGCTGCCGCTCTTCCAGACTGCCAGCATACTCTCCTTATCTCCCTTACCCTGAATATAGCGGCGGGCCAAAAGAAGCATTTTCCCGAAATCATCATGTATACGGATCCTGGCATCAAGCTGCTCCTTCTCAATGGTATAAGCCGTGATCAGCCTGTCCAGCCTGGAAAATTCCGTACTGAGCATTTGTGTTTCCTCAGTGGAGCTTTCCGATATTTCCAAAAGCTGTTTACCCGCACCGGCTTTTTCCGGCATAAGCTCATCAGGCTTAAAAAAAGCTCTTTCATCCATCCTTCTGTCCGTCTGTTTCAAAGGCTTTTTGGCGGTCTCTTTGGAAGGCCAGATAAAATAGTAAACTTCCTCGTCATGATCGAATCCTGTATTTTCCATGAACCCGGACGGGAGATCAGCCTCCGGGTTTTCCAAAGTCATACGAAGACTCAGCTTTCCATCAGGAGCCTCTAAATTGACCATTAGCGCTTCAGCACCACACATGGCAAGCTCTGCCACCTCTTCAAAAAAATCATATGCCTCTAACAAAAGGGTTCCCGGAAGTTCGGTGTCTCCATTCTCCATAAACACTGCCCCCATAACCCCATTAAGCCTAAGATACTCAAGGCTTTCCGCCACAGCAACCCTAAGCTCTGAAACAGGCATCCTCTGAATCTCCAATGATTTCAGCACCAGATTGCACCGGCGTTTCATATAGGCAGTCAGAACGCATGCCTTAGCCATGGAGGATCTGAACTCCGCCTCATCCCCATCTGCCTTATCAAGAATCTCACTGACCTGCTTAAGCTGTCCCGACACAGACAGAAACATGGATTCATACATCCGGTTCTGCTTTTCATAGCTAAGTGTGGCGTCATGTATCTCTCGTTCCTTCTCCTGTATAAGCTGCATGGGAAACCAGCCGATATAGAGGCAGTATTCCAGAAGACAGATAAAGGAAATACAATAGGCCTCCGGGAGCTGGAGTATCCTGCGTCCTTTAAAGGTAGGAAAAAGGGCAAGGTAATACATAAGGAAATAAATCACCGGAATGATGAGGACAGAAACCAGATGCCATGGGATCCTTCTCCCGTTAAAAGCGCGGTTCTCCATTATAAGGTGGTGAAGCATACCGGCAGTACATCCCATAACCCATAAAACCGCCCCATAGTAAACAGGACCATATTCGTACCTAAGCCCCTGCTCCTGTTGTCTTCCTTTTTCCATAAAGCAAAAGGCCAGCTGATGCAGATCATTGGTCAGAACGAGAACGATCAGCACAATGCAGATTACGTAGAGCGCCTGGAGCCATCTCCTTAAATCGTGATCCGGCCGGTCTCCCACGAGGAACGCAGCATCCATACTGAGGAGGGGAATCATCAAAAAGGGAAGATAATAGCTGTACCATAGAAACCTTAGCTCACCGGGCTGCAGCTCTCCCGCAAACTGATACCGGAGCCACCGAAGAAGCAACAGGAGCATCATCATAATGACGATTCCCCATATACGCTTTTCAATGGCAGGCAGCACCGGACGCTGTCTTACCGACAGCCCCCAATAAAGAACCATGGCAGTATAGATCAGTCCTCCTCCGTTGATGGGACTGAAGCCGATATTGTAAACAAGGATTCCCGCAAAAAAAATCATCAGAGTCGTCCGAATGATTCTTTTCGACTCTGATGACTGATTCATGATGTTCTATCCTTTCCTTCCTGTCCTTTTCCCACCGGTTTCATACCGCCTGAAAGTAGTAAACATTGTCCGCAATGGGGATACGGATCTGTGCCAGATCCTCATAGTAGTATCCTCTATGGGTGTCGAAGCCGTAGGTAAGGAGCACCTCATCCCCGGAGCTCGTCCAGGTGAGTTGATACTCCGGACTGTCCTGGTCCAATTTGATCACGCCTGTTCCGTCGTTATTAAGACTCAGGTACCCAAAACCGGCGCCCTCCTCCGAGGTGGTCAGTGACAGATATCCTGCCAGGGTATAGTCCTGAGCCACGCCGCCCTGATAACCCTGATCAGGATCCGGACGATCGTTACTTATGGTTTCCTGCACGCCTACATACCGGGTCTGTACCACCCCGTTTACTATCCATGCTCCGGAGGAATTGACCTGATAGCCATCAGGTGTCTGAGTATTCATGAGGCAGTAGCCGTTCTGATCAAAATAGTAGCATTCCGCTGTCCCGTCATAATTCCCGTCACACCAGGCCCAGCCGTTTGAGGGATAGGTTCCATCCCCGTTATTCCACCACCATCCGTTGCCGTTCTGCTGCCAGCTTCCGGCCGCCGCATTCATGACAAACATAAGAACCAATAAAGAGGCCAATGCTGAAATCCTTGATATTATCTTCATTATATCTTCTCCTTTCCCTGTCGTACAGAAAGATCTTCCGGTCTTTTATACCGTAAGCTCCATATTCATAACAGTTAAGCCGATTAACTGTCACCCATACTCTGCCGGAAGCCTGCTGAGTTCCGGCAAATCCTCTGAAGTTCGACACTTTTCCTTGTAAGCGCAGTCATCCTTTCTTATTGGACGATAGAACCGGTCATCTGGCTGTAAATCTCAGATCCGTCGGCTCCCACTGTGAAGGTCACTGACAGATACTTCTTTCCATCAGCAGTGGTCCATTCATATCTGTGCTTTTCAGCAGTCCACTGGGAAGATTTCAGTATCTTTCCATCTACTCCCATATGGTCACGAACCGCTTCATAGGTGATAGGATCGTGACCGGATTTGTCAAGCTCCCCATCAAGCCATTTATACGCAGCCTCCAGAGTGCTTAGTGATACAACTCCATCTGCCTCTGCAGTAGACTTCCCGGTATCCTGCTTTGCCTCTTCCTTTACGAACTGAACAGGGTACTCCGGCTCCTCTCCCTCACCGTAGGAAGGGTAATCATAGCTTGTATAGCCATTGGATTCTGCCAGCTTATCAAAGCTCCAGCCCTGACAGTTTTCTATATAATCTCTTGGAAGAGCCGGATCCTCATCTGTCCAGCCGATATCATTGAGATGTCTAAAATTAAATACCATAGTGAAGGATCCCGCATCCTTTGAGATAGGGATCTCCGCATGAAGCGTGCCGTCTTTCTCAGTCATGGGTACATAGTCAAAATCCACGTTGATCCATGAACCGCTGAGGTACATACAGTCGTCCTCAGGATCCAATGTGGCTTCAAGGTTCTCAATGGGTGTATCCTCCACATGGACACCGATAAACGGCACCACATATCCGTCAGGATCGATCCAGAAACGAGCTATACTTGTTACCCAGTCCGGATCAGCGCCAAGGGAATCCGCATATTTTCCGGTGCAGTCCTTAAACCTTACAACACCATGCCAGTCTCCGTAGAAGCGGTCGATAAGCTCCTTGGAAATGCTTTCGTCAGAGCTTCCTGTGGTCACATCGGACATGAAATCAAGGTAGCCGGACATTATCTCCAGATCCAGCATGTCCTCTGCCTCACCCATAAGGCTTACATCGATGGTTCCGCCGGCCTCCTCAGCCGCATCGTACAGCTCATCAAGCTCATCATACCAATATTTCCTGCCGCCGTATTCCACATAGAAATCATCCTTGTTTATTCCGTTTTCACTGAGCAGAAGGTCAAAATACCTGGTGAAGCGCTCCTTTGTCATCCCGGGAACCGACTCTTCTTCAGTATCCTCATCCATATCCTCTGCCGCTTCCCCGTCAGTACTTTCCTCTTCTGTTTCCTCCGGAGCTTCAGCTGTTGTCGCATCATGAGCTGCAGTAGTCTGTGCCTCTTTAGTCTCCTGAGCCTTTGTTTCCTGAGCAGTTGTTTCTTGAGGCTTTCCACCGCAGGCTGAAATCGACAGCATCATACCCATCATTCCACATAATAAAAAATAACGCTTCTTCATATCAGATTTCCTCCTCTATAAACGCATGTTTTCGCCGTTTATCTCTGACATACAGATGCACATCTGATCGGCTCCTATCATAATCAGCATATCAATTTCCGGGAAAAAATACGTCAACCGAAAGGTTGATTTAGGTGGTGAAAAGTGTATGAAGTGCTGCTGTCCGGCCGGACTGTCACTGTTCAGTAAATCATTGCCAGGTACTTCCCCCCTTGCGGGGAAGCCCATCTTCTGCTATGATGTGTTCCTATGAACTACAAAAGACCATTGCTTCTGATTGCGTTTGTGTTCGTACTTGGAGTGTGTGTAACAGCAAAAGAGGCAGGGCTTTTTCCAGAGATCGCCGCAGGAGTTCTTTTCAGCGGTGTTTTATTCCATGGTTTAAAAAGCAAGCGACT
>JAGAXP010000122.1 GCA_017940955.1 Oribacterium sp. | reverse complement strand
TTGAAAACGATATGCACATGGATGTTGCCTGCGGAGTTATGACCGTCCGGGTGGGTGCAGACGATTATCTGATGTCCGGGAAAATTCTTCCGGGCAAAACTCATGGCAAGCGCCTGAGCCCGTTCAGAGGTCAGTCCGTTTTCGCCCCTGTCCCGAGGGTCGAAGCTGATGATGTAATGGTGGGCTTTGATATCTTCCCGATTCTGATTTTTGTGGAAAAGGGCATTGGTGGCTTCTCACTCCCTTCCTAAAGTGAAGGGGTCACAGCCTATGCCCTCGATCAGAAATTCGTCACGGGGTATTTTATTCCCATTTTCATTGAGGATGGGTTTATTGGTAAACTCATCGTGCTTCAGCGTGAGGTAGTCAACGGCTGCATCATAGTTTGAGTTCTTTATGGAGATATGTTTAATGACGGCCACGGTATTCTCCTGACATTTCCCTGACCATATCCCTGATCTTATAGATGGCGATTACTCCCTGCAGCACTTCATTTTTCAGTTCGCCGCTCCATCCGCCTCCGCCGTTTAAGTGATGAGCGATCTGGTTCAAATTGCTCCCGATCTTTCCCATGTCCCCAAGCACATGCAGCAGTTCTTCGGAATCAAACACTATCTCCTGTTTAACGACCGGCTTATGGTCAAGCAGAAGCTCCCTGGCATATTCGGATACGGATAGCCCTGCTTTCATCGCGTCCTGCTCCAAGGACTCATACATCACATCAGTCAGCCGGATGGTAAATTTCCTGCCTTTGCTTGGCGGCATTTCTTTCTTTGGTCTTCCCATAAAAATCTCCCTTCTTTCGTATATTTGCTGTTAGCCCCTCATGCCCGCAGGGCAGGAGACTGTTTCATCGCAGATGGAACCGGAGCATGGGTGCTTTAGCATCCGCTCCAGCGAGGTCTTAGGGTTACGCAGTACCCTAACAAGTTGTCTTGGAGACAATGTCCCGAAAGGGGTTATTGTCGGACAAGGCGAAACTTGCTCTACCCACATATGCTGCTTCACTTATCCAGCTTTTTGCTCCCACAAAGACAAGCTGATCTTGAAAAAACAGATTTAAGGCTTGACTTCCACAGGAAAAAACGCAGGTTAAGTGGAGGGATTAAAAACATGAGTGATAAAAATCCGAGGAAAGATCATGAGTCCATACCCGGGATGAATGGAAAAACAAGAGAATATGATCCGGAGTCAAAAGAGAAGATTCCTGTCAATCAGACAGTACCCGGAAAAGCGCCTGGAGTGATTTACGTGACGGAGGAATATGGAAACAATTCCCGATCCCTGTGGGAGTGTCTCAAGTCGGCAATGGGAATTTTTTGGATGTGGTGAAAAATTACACCATAAATTTTGGCAGACCACTTGAAATTGGTTCCGGCAACTGTTACAATGCCCTTGGGTAGAAAACAGAGTTTTCTTAAGGCGCTGGCTTTTCTCTGGCTGTCAATTCAGCAAGAGGAGGTCAGTGTTTTTATGCTCAAAAGTAATCTAAGAACATCAGAAAAGTTTGCTTCCTACCTTCGTCTGTCCATTGAGGACGGGGACAAGGTGGAGAGCAACAGTATCTCGAACCAGCGTCTGCTGGTCAAATCTTATACGGAGAATCATCCGGAAATCCATATCGTAGAAGAGTATGTCGATGATGGCTACACGGGAACCAACTTTGACCGCCCCGGATTTAAGAAGATGATCGGGGATATTGAAGAAGGAAAGATCAACGGCGTCATCGTAAAGGACCTTTCCAGATTCGGAAGGGACCACATCGGAGTCGGAAAATTCCTTGAGCGGGTTTTCCCGACAATCGGAATCAGGTTCATTGCTATCAATGACCATTATGACAGCGCATCAGAAAACAGCGAATCGGATTCTTTCATCATTCCTTTCAAGAACCTTTTGAACGATTCCTATTGCAGGGATATTTCCATAAAGGTGAGAAGCCAGCTGGACGTGAAAAGGAAGAATGGGGCATTTGTTGGAAACTATGCTCCGTTCGGATATAAGAAATCCGAAGAAACCAAAGGAAGGCTCGAAATTGATGAATACGCCGCCGGTATCGTGAAGGATATCTTTAACTGGAAGCTGGACGGCTGTAGCGCACAGAGGATAGCTGAAAAACTGAATGAGAACGGTGTTCCTTGTCCCAGCAGTTATAAGAGGATTTGCGGCATTGATTATCACAGCGGATTTAAGAGCACGGGAAATCCGAAATGGCAGGCAATACAGGTTTTCAGGATATTAAAGAACGAGGTATACATAGGAAGCCTCATCCAGGGAAAAAGGTCGAGGGTCAACTACAAGGTAAAAAAGATAGTGGAGAGACCTGAAGAAGAATGGATCCGGGCAGAGAACGTACATAAGGCCATCATCCCCAAAAAAGTTTTTGACTTGGTGCAGGAGACACTGCAACTTGATACCTGTGCATCTCCCGGAGAGGAGCAGGTGAACCTTTTTTCTGGAATCGTCAGATGCTGTGACTGTGGACAGACCATGACAAGAAGAGTGACGACTAAGAATGGAAGGAAATATTTTTATCTGAACTGCGGGACTTACCATAAAGGAAACGGATGCACCTCTCATCTCATCAATGAGGATAAACTCCGCAGTGCGGTGATCAGTTCAATCAATGAAAAGATCGGACAGGTGGAAGACCTTGAGGAAAAGCTGTCACAGATCTCACAGGAGCCGAGGGAAACGATTTTAAGCAAAAGGCTTTTGGAACAGCAGGAGATGCTGCAGGCAGAGATCAATAAATATACAGAACTACGCGCCCAGCTCTACCGGGATATGGCAGATCATGTCGTTACGAAGGAAGAGTATGAAGAGTTCAGCCGAAATTTTGAATCCCATATCGAAAATGCACAGAAAGCCAAGGAGTCGATACAGAAAAACATGGAGGAGCTTAAAAAAGTAAATGTTGAGGATATCGGCTGGGTAAGGGACATAAAAAAGTACAAGGGAATCAAAAAACTTACAAGGCGTCTTCTTGTGGAACTTGTTGAATGTATAACTGTCTATGACAAGGAACACATTAAGATCCGTTACAGGTTCTCGGATGAGTTTGAGAAACTGAGTGATGCGGTTGGAACAGATGATGAAAATATGAAGGAGGCAGCAGCTTTATGAGATATGTGAGTTATACGAAGGCAGTATCGTGGAGCAGGAAGAACATAGAATGCTCCATTTCAAAACAGAATGATGTTATTGCTTCCTGGCTCAAGGAGAACGGGGACATTAACCTTCAGAAAAAATACATCGACAAAAAGGTTGATGTCATGGCGGAGAGCGGATTCCTTGAAATGATCAAGGACGCCATGGAAGGAAAATTTGACTGTATCGTGGTCAAGGATTTTTCCTACTTTGGCCACGACATGAAATCGGCCAGGCATCATATTCTGGATACCATGTATGAAGGCGGGATACATTTTGTGGTGGTCGATGACAAATTCGATTCTTCTAAGACCGAGCGCCTGGATGTTATCCGTTACTTTGAGGCAAAGGGAAACGAAGAACATGGCGAAATCTTCCGTAACTTCCTTTCCGAGAAGGGCGATTCCTATGTGATTAGCAATTCCATCCCATTCGGATATAAAAGGTCTCCGGAAGGGAACAATCTGGCAAAGGACGAGAGCATTTCAGAAATCGTGGATGAGATGTTCAGACAGTATTTTGAAGGAAAGTCATTCCATGATATTGCCGGATGGCTGAATTTTCATCATGTAGACTGTCCCAAAATACACCGCCTAAAGATGTTTGGGAAAGAGCTCCCGAAGGATATGGAGTATTGGGATGATGATAAAGTGAAACGCATAATCAGAAGCCCTGTTTATACCGGTGCCGTTATCAACAATAAGTCAGAGGTGCTGGCTGAGGATTGCCATGAGCCTTATATCTCCATTGACAGGTTCAGGACAATTAAACTTGCAAAATATGTATATGCCCCGAGAGGGGAGGATGGAAAAGTAAAAAGAAAGCCGTATGCCATAAGACCATATCATGGGAAGCTTTTCTGCTCAAGGTGTGGAAGGTCATTATCCCTTACGACAAGAGAAGATACAGGCGTGACAGGATACAGATGCGGCGCCGGGTGCTGGGGAGGCGGAGACCTCGACAGATGGACAATCCCGGAAGAGGAAGTATACAGCCGATTCAGGCAAATGCTCCATAAAGAAAAAGAGCAGGCGCAGCTTCTGATGAAGGAGATGCAGGCGGGTGCTTATGAAAAAAAGTGCGATGAAGAACTGGATCGTGTCTCGGCACGATTCAAGAGGGCTGTTGCGGAACTTAAGGTAAGCATGTCAGACCGGCTTCCTCTTTATGACAGCTATAAAGCCGGAATGATTTCCGCTGAGGAATATGAAAAACGGCTTGAGGATTTTCAAAAGAGGATGAAAGACGAGACAGACTTTTACAATGAGACCGCTGAAAAGGTAAAGGATATTAAAACTGCATTTAGTGTAAGGAATCCGTGGCTGATGCTTTTCAGTAAATTACTTGTTCCCGATGAAGCAGACCACGTATTTATCGAAAAGGTAACAGACAGGATAGAGCTTATTATGAACCGTCCATACAACAGGGAAGGAAATGACTTTTCCATGAGCGTGCAGTTTTCAAAACCTGAGTGGAAGAGATATCTGGAAGGAGGCAGATAAAGTTGGCAAGAAAGAGCAGAAAAAATATACAGACCGATACCTTTGAGAGGGCAGGACAAAATGAACTAACGATTGAAGTTTTAGAGGAGCATTCAGAAAATGTGCCTGCAGCTCAACCTGTGACAGCCCAAAAGAAGAATGCCATGAAGGCAGCGGTTTATGCAAGGCTTTCCGTAGAAGACGATATCACGATGGATTCTCTGGACACTCAGATCAAACTGATACGTGATTTCATTGACTGCAGGGATGACATTGTTTATGAGGAAACATATTTTGACAATGGTTATAGCGGAACGAATTTTAACCGTCCTGCGTTCAACAGGATGATGCAGGACCTGCGGAAGGGAAAGATACAGTGCATAGTCGTAAAGGATCTTTCGCGCTTTGGGAGAAACTATCTCGAAGCAGATTATTATATCGAAACCATCCTGCCGTTTCTTGGAGCAAGACTCCTGGCGGTCACCGATAATTTTGATTCTCTTCGACCGGAGGATATGAACAGCCTGCTGATTCCGGTTAAGAACCTCGTAAATACGATGTACTCAAAAGATTTGTCCAAGAAGATATGGACTACGGCACAGCGAAAGAAAAAGGCCGGGGTGGTTTTGGGGAACGGATGTGTTTACGGATATATCCTGAATCAGGAGACCGGTAGATTTGATATTGATCCGGCAACAGCCCCGACAGTACAGATGATCTTTCAGTGGAGGCTTATGGGGCTTTCTACTAACAGAATCGCAGATAACCTTAACCTGATGGGAGCGCCGACGCCGAGACAGAGGCAGAAGGAACTGGGAATACTGAAGAAGGACGCTGGTAAAAAATGGGAGTCATCAAGCGTGTCAGCAATTCTTATGAACGAATGCTATATCGGCAACACGGTGACAAATAAAACCTCCGCCAAAATATTTGCCGGGCAGGAAAAGAGGCGCACGGAAAAGGAGGAGTGGATAATCACGGAAAACACCCATGCGCCGATCATAGCTAGGGATGATTTTGAAAAGATCCGTGAAAAGCAGGAACGTGAAGCGGCTGTCAGGATGGAACGCAGGAGCGCTGCCGCCAAGATCAATGAGAAGTACCCTGACCAGCTAAAGGGACTGTTATATTGCGGGGAATGCGGGAGACGCATGTGTATAGACAGGTATCCGCATGGTGCTGAGAGCAGTGTAAAGACTGTCGTATACTGTTGCAGACACAGAAAGGGGCAGGCGGAATGCCAGGGTCATACAATAACGGAGAACCTTCTTAAGATGCTTATCATGAGAAAGATCAGTGAAGCTGTCCTTGCGTTTTGTGATGAAGAAGAGCTCTGGAAGAAGACCAATAATCTGAATGGGAGCGGAAGTCCCACAAACAAAATAAAATCTGAGATTCAAAAGGCTAATGCCCGATTAGGAAGCATTGCGGAAAAACGGACACTCCTTTATGAAAACCTGTCCGCAGGCATAATTGATAAGGAGGAGTTCAGGCTTTTGCAGGATATCTACAAAAAGCAGCATGAAGAAGAGGAAGAGGCGCTTAAAACGCTTGAAGAAAAACTCAAAAAAACGGAAGAAATCTCAAAGGAATACTTTCAGTCGGCAGAAAAGATGAAGCAATTTGCGGGCATGACAGCATTTGACGAGGACAAGGTCAGAGAGCTTGTGGAGCGGGTTGATGTTTTCACGGACAAGCATGTCCATATTACGTTCCGCTTTAAGAATCCTTTTGCGGAAGAAGGTGATCATGATGATAGCGGTTTATAAGAGGCTGTCCATTGCGGACGGAGACCTGGGAAAGGATGGGAAGGATGAAAGCAACAGCATAGAGAATCAGGGAATGCTGATACAGGAGTACCTGCTGTCAAGGGATGACCTTAAGAGTCTGCCCTACAGGGAATACACGGATGACGGATTTACAGGGCTCAACTTTGACCGTCCGGGATTCAAGAAAATGATGCTTGATATTAAATGCGGGGAAATAGACACCGTGGTCGTGAAAGACCTGTCCCGTTTCGGAAGAGATTATGTTGCGGTGGGGGAATACCTTGAGAAGATATTCCCGGTGCTTGGTGTCAGGTTCATAGCCATAAACAATACATATGACAGTGTTAATTACAAAGGCACGGCTATGGGGCTTGACATAGCTGTGGCAAACCTGGTGAATACACTTTACAGCCGTGATGTCGGGAAGAAACTTAAATCTGCAAACAGGGTAAAGTGGAAGCAGGGACGCTGTACGGGTGGATATGCCCTGTTCGGATATGTTTTTGATCCGGACAGACCGAACACGTACAAACTTGATCCGGACGCGGCAAAGATCGTGAGGAGAGTGTATGATCTTGCGCTCCTTGGGTTTAGCACGGGACAAATTGCGGAGCAGCTTAATGATGAGAAGCTGCCCATCCCGTCAGAATACGCCAGAATAAAGAAATACAAGGGCAAGATGAACCAGCGGGTTCTCACTCCGGAAAAAATATGGGACAGTGGAAAAGTATGGAGAGTCCTGAATTTTTATGAATATACCGGAGCGATGGTAAGGCACAAGTGCGAGATTATTGTATCAGGATCCTATGTGCAGAGGGTCGTGCCAAAAAGCCAGCGGATAGTAGTAGAAGGCTGCCATGAGGCCATAGTCACGAAGGAAGAATGGGAGAAGGCACATCAGGTGATACGGACGGAAAGGGGACGCGGACCGAGGAAAGCGGGCAAAATGCCGCTAAGGAAAAAACTCAGGTGCGGACATTGCAGGAGGACCCTTTCAGTAAACCTTAAAGAGGCCAATCCAAAATGTTACTGCCGTTCTGCCATGACACAGCCAAAGCACTCCGGCTGCAGTGCAAACTTTTATTCTCTTGGGGATATCGAGTCTGTTGTATATCTCGCAATCAAAAAACAGATAGAGCTTTTGCTTAAGATAAATGGAAGGTTCTCGGAAAAAGAAAAGGAAATCAAAGATCTGAAAAAAGAGCTGGATAAAGACAGGAGCCGTATAGATACGGACATTCAGCGCCTGAAAACGGATAAGATCCGGTTTTATGAGGAATATGTTGACGGGAAGATGACTGTTGAAGAGTATAAGATCAGAAAATTCGAGACAGATAACAAGATCAGGGAGCTTACGGAGAAGCTGGAAAAAGACGGAAGCCGTGTAGAAGGCGAAGAAAAAGGATTGAAACAGGCAAGACCTGCAGAATTAAAGGCACTACTTTCGGAAGCGGAAAAGCTGATGGGAGAGACAACACTTACGGACACCATGGTGGCGGTGTTTATCGACAACGTGTATATCCACGAAAATAAGAACGTGGAGATCGTATTCCGGTTTACAGATCTGATCAGTGAAGCGGCGAGAAGATACGGATATAAGCCGGAAATGGACGGTTTTGTATTGAAGCATCAGAAAGATAAAGCATAAGAAGTGAATAAGACATAAAAAACGCCTCTTTCAGGTAGGGATACTTGAAAGGGGCGTTATTCTTTGGGTTGGGGAAAAGCAACGATTCCGTCAGGTCCACATTCCAGAAGGATGCACAGTTTTTCCAATGTCAACATCGTAATGCTGCGGTTATTTCGGAGACTGTCCATGGTGTGCTTGTCAACTCCCATGTTAATGAGATCATACTGTGAAATGCTTCGCTGCTTCATCGTTTCCCACAGAGGGCTGTAATCAATCAAATTAGTCACCTCCATGCACGTGAATCTTCTTCCAATTATATGGGATTGTCGCTTTTTCAAATATGGTGGAAAATCCCACCATACTATGCTAACATGTAAAATCAGGGACAACTTCAGAGGCTTAAGATGGCTAAAATGCCCTCAAGATGGCAAAAACATTTCTAAGATGGCAATGCTTCAGGTCTTTTGCCATCTTGGAAAATGCAGGTGGAATAAGGCTTTATGACGTTTTTTCGTCAATAATCCAAGGCGGTAATGAAAAGGACAAAGCAGGGAATCTTAAGCCTCGGATCATAAAAGTCACAATCCGTGACTTCCGTGGAACATAGCTGTGACATCCCGTTTACAGAGGAGGTTATAAATCATAAGATGCAGATGGAAGAAAGAATTGAGGGAGAAAGATGGAGGAGTCTATAGGAAGTCGCCTTAAGCAGCTCCGCCATCTTACGGAGTACCGGCAGGAGGATGTCGCCTCCATGCTTGGGGTTGAAAGGCATGCCCTTAGCCAGTATGAAACAGGCACCAGGGTGCCGCCTTCGGACATAATAGCGAGGCTTGCCGAGATCTATGGAGTGAGCACGGACTATATTTTGGGTATTACGGGAAACCACCAGGAGGATGACAGGTACATTGATGTCACGGGGCTGTCAAACAGGGAAATCATGGCTGTAACGGCACTCGTTAAGGTTATGAAGGAGAAGGGTAATGGATCCGGAAAATCACGATAGACCATACATGCCATATGCCGCTGTTAAGGAGAAGCAGGTGGAATGGCTTTGGTATCCATATTTGAGTTACGGGAAGCTTACGATCCTGCAGGGAGATCCCGGCGAGGGAAAGTCCACCCTTGCCATCCAGATAGCTGCGATGATGACAAAGGGAGAAGCATTTCCTTTAAGCGAAGAAAGAAAAAAGCCTGAAAATGTAATTTACCAATGCGCGGAAGACGATCCTGAGGATACGGTTCTTTCAAGGCTGAAAGCGGCAGGTGCTGATCTTGACAGGGTATATTTCATTACGGAAGAGGACAGGAATCTGACTCTTGAGGACAGGGAAATCGAGGAATCCATAAGGATGAGCGGGGCAAGGCTCGTCATCCTTGATCCCATACAGGCGTTTATCCCATCGGACGGGGATATGCAGAGCGCGGCCTATATGCGGGGAATCATGCGAAATCTTGCTTCTGTGGCACAGAAGTATGGATGTGCAGTGATCCTGATCGGACATATGAATAAATCTCGGGGCGGGAAAAATCTTTACAGGGGACTTGGAAGCATAGATATTGCTGCTATTGCGAGAAGCGTCCTTATGGTTAAGAGAAACGAGAGAGTTCCGGGCATACGGTATATGTGTCAGATAAAGTCAAACCTGGCTCCAGAAGGGGATGCAATGGCGTTCTATATTGACGGAAAAGGCGTTTTTCACTGGATAGGTCCATGCTGCCCGACATTTACGGGGGTAGAGCAGTCTGATCCCGGAAGGAGGAAGCAGGATCTGGTGAAGGAATGCCTTAGGACGATCCTGTCGCTCGGCGGAGTTCCGACGAAGGATATCATTTTAAGGGTGAAAATGATCGGGATAAGTGAAAAGACTGCCAGAAACGCAGGAAAAGAGATGAACATCCGGGCTTACAGGAAAGGCGGAAGGTGGCATTGGATGCTTCCGGATGAAGGAAAACCAGAAGGAATGGAGGCAGACTGATATGGAAACAGCAGGAAAGACGGTTACCCGTAAAGAGCAAAGAGACAGAATCAAAGAGGACATGAGGAAGCTGTCATCGGAGGACCTGATCTATATTCCTGCGAAAAAAAGCCTTCCTGTTACTGAGGATACGCCAAAGAAAAGGACAGCGGCATATTGCCGCGTCAGCACGGACGATCCCGCCCAGACCACATCTTATGAGCTTCAGAAAGAACATTATGAGGAAGAGATAAACAAGAACCCGGAGTGGGTATTCGCGGGCATTTATGCTGATGAGGGTATAAGTGCCACTTCAATGAAACACAGGGATAATTTTAACCGTCTGATCGCTGACTGCGAAGCGGGGAAAATAGATGTCATTGTAACGAAGTCCGTATCAAGGTTTGCAAGAAATGTTGTGGACTGCCTGACCGTGGCAAGGCATCTCGCGACTTTGAATCCGCCTGTTGCCGTCAAATTTGAGACAGAAGGGATAAACACGCTGGACTCGACTTCAGAGATGATCCTGGCTGTCATGGCGGCAGCCGCCCAGGAAGAGTCAAAAACAAAGAGCAATGCCATGATATGGTCATTAGAAAAACGCTTTGAAAAGGGGCGATTCCTAACTCCTGTGCTGCTTGGTTATGATCATGATGAAGACGGGAACCTTGTCATCAATGAGGAGGAATCCCAGACCGTGAAGCTCATATACTACCTTTACCTATCTGGATTTCCTATATCAGAGATTGCGGAAATACTGACACAGCTAAAGCGAAAGACAAAGCTTGGCAATACCCGGTGGTATGACAGTACGGTGCGTGCCGTGATGCAGAATGAAAGGCACTGCGGTAACGTATTAAGCTGGAAGACCTTTACCTATGATTTTTGGGAGCACAAGAAGAGAAAAAACAATCAGGATATGCCACAGGTGCTGAAAGTGGATCACCATGAGGCTATCGTGAGCCATGAAATATTCGATGCAGCCCAGAGTAAGATGGCGGCTGAGAAAAATATGAAGAAATCCATACCGATGCCGGCACTGGAAGTCGTTGAAGAAGGAGTCCTTAAGGGCTTTGTCCCCGTGAACCTCCTTTGGAAAGGATTCACGGTGGAGGATTATATTGATGCAAGTAAAAGTATCAGCGATCTATGTGAGCCGGAAGAAGATGAAGGAAATAATGATGGACGACTTCCGGAAGGCTACAGGATTGTAAGAAGCTGTTACTTTTCATCAACTCAGAAGCCTACTATGAGCATTTCCAGGGGGCAGGTGCGTTTCAGCACATACTGCCTTAAAAAGTTTGAGGATGTGGAATATGTAGAACTTCTGTTTAATTCAGTGGAAAAGTGCATTGCGGTAAGGCCTTGCGAAAAAGACAGCCCGAATGCGATACGATGGGGAAGGCTGAAAGACAGCAGATGGATAGTGCAGCCTAAAAGCTGTTCGGGATTTATTTCTCCATTATGTCACATCATGTCCTGGAGTGCTGACTGTGGTTACAAGCTGTTCGGGCAGTACCTTGAAAATGATGGAGAGAGGCTTATTGTTTTTGAGTTATCGGATCCTGCGGTTATTGAATATGAGCAGAATACAGAGCAGCAGGATACGTGTGATGCGACCGACCAAAATGCTGCCGGGGAAACTGTTGCTGCTAAAAAGAAAGTGAAAATGACCAAAAAGGTTATTCTTCCGGGGATATTTGGAGATCGTGTCGGGAAGAACGGATCATGGAATGTCATCAGCCTGAAGGCAAAGAAGTATGACGGGGATTGGATGATTATGTCACCGGCCTCGTTTTATCGCATGAGTGGTAATATTTCAGAAGCTACGATGCAGCAGGTCAGGGATGGCGCCATGGAATTATGGGAAAAGTTAAAGAACCAGGCAGAGGAGTCTGCCAATTTTAAGAATCAGAACGGAGAGGTGGATTAATGCAGGGTTACATCGAGTCCTATGACGAAAGGGCGGCAGAAATTGAAAAGAATTTCAGTTATGACGGCTATCAGATTGTCAGAAGGGAGATGTTCGCCCATCTGCGGGAACCTGCAATCACAATAAAGAAAGACAGCATTACTTTTAATACTGCCTGCATAGAAGGGCTTGAAGATGCTGTTTATATCAACATTATGGTGAGCGATGATGAAAAGCGCATAGTGATCCGTAAATGTGAAGAAAACGATATGGAATCTGTCAGATGGTGTGTTGCGAAGGCGGATAAAAGAAAGAGCAGGAACATCAAGGGAGAGTTCTCAAAGGGCATCTATGAGCTGATGGAATGGACCGAAGGATGCAGATATAAGGTTCTTGGGCATAGAATCAGCTATGAGGGCGATACTCTGTATGTGTTTGAGCTCGAACGTTATGAAAAATTCAAAGAACGCCGAAAGCGCACGAAGGAAGAAAAGGAAGAACGTAAGAAGACGATGACTCCTGAGGCGATAGCGGAAGAGGACAAGAGAGAAAGAAGGGAGTCCATGATTCCCTTCTCTCCTTTGGATGCTGAAAATACCTTCGGACTGCCTGTAGATCAGTATAGCAGGACGATTGACATCGGATCTTTGAGCAGTTACGAGAAAGTGGATGTTCCGACAAGGAACAAGTCACAAAAGAATGCCACCGGAATGCCTTGCTCTCCGTCTGTAAGGCTTGTTGAAGATGCAATCTATGGGCATAGTGAAAATGTGGATTTTGGATTGAATGATGAAGCCGATGATGATCCGGATCACAGTGCTGGCTTTGATTCAAAGCAGGAGGAGCCTGGTTCTGGGAATAGGGAGACCGCGCCGGCAGGATATGTAGCGGTAACATGATGGAGGAAGCTGTTATGGCAGATGATGTATGCAAACTGTCTTTTTCTCTTAAAAGACGCAGGGTTCTGATTCACCGGAGTACTCTTAAGGCATTGGAACATCCCCAAAACATAAGGTTTTTAATGAATAAAAAGAAATGCAGAGTGGCAGTCCAGTCCTGTGAGGCAATTGATAGGGACAACTTTATCGTTCCGGATCTTAAGCCTTCTGAGACCTATGAGATTACGAGTATTAGCTTTCTTAAGGTGATTTACAGTCTTGCAGGATGGGATGAGGATAAGACTTACCGTGTGGAGGGATCTTTTTACGGGGAGAATCATTTAGTCGAATTTCTCCTTAAATCCGCAGAAGTTATTACGGATGATGATTTTGTTGATCAGGAAGCAGTCAGCCTCTAGAGAGTCCGAAGGAGCGTGAAAAGATATAGACGTTTCTGTCAGGTTGTGATAGAATGTCAACGGTTGGATTGAGTCGTCAGATAGTTCAGATGGTTCAATTTTATGAAAGGCGTAAGGTTCAAATCTTATGTCTTTCTTTTTTTATGTCTGGATGTTTCGTGCACCAGGTGTATATTATATGGATCCGATTTATAGGCGGGAGTGCAAAAGCCAAAATGGCAGCACTCCTGCCTTATTTTTTGCCCTTTTGAAGCGGTTGTACCTGTCATTTCTCATAAATAAGGGCAAAGGGCATGTGAAATAATAAGGACAAAAGGAGGGGGTATGAGGGCGGTAGAGGGCAAATTTTGATCCGGGGGTGTTGGGATGGTTTATGTCCGTAAGAATCTATGATTTTGGGAGAAATCGCATAAATACGGGCTTTTTGACACCTGATTGACAGTTCTGTTAAAATTTTTTTGAGAAATTTTTGTTTTACTCTTGACATCCGAGGGTCACGAGTGGAAGAGGGCAAAATGGTCTGCTCCAATAAGGAAATATTGGAAAGAGTCAGAGCGGCTAATGGTAAAGCATGCGGATTTGTTGATTTGCGATTCAATAAATATTGAAAAGTACATTCAGAGTAAGTTGACAATAATACGCACACTGTACGCATAACAACCATTGACTAAGGCGTATAAAATGCGTATAATAATATTAATAAATAACAAAGGAGCGAAAGCAATGAAAAGAAAAGAC
>JAGAXP010000121.1 GCA_017940955.1 Oribacterium sp. | reverse complement strand
TAATGCATTTGATGGCAGAGGAAACTATGCACTTGGACTCAAGGAGCAGCTCATTTTCCCTGAGATCGAGTTCGATAAGGTTGACAAGGTTAGAGGTATGGACGTTATCTTCGTAACAACAGCTAAGACTGACGAAGAGGCTAGAGAACTTCTCAGACTTTTCAACATGCCGTTCGCAAAGTAATCGGAGGGAAATATGGCTAAGTTATCAATGAAGTTAAAGCAGCAGAAGGCACCTAAGTTCTCAACAAGAGCTTACACAAGATGCAAGATCTGCGGAAGACCACACAGTGTACTCAAGAAGTATGGCATCTGCCGTATCTGCTTCCGTGAGTTAGCATACAAGGGTGAGATTCCAGGAGTTAAGAAGGCTTCTTGGTAAGTCCTTAACTTCAATTTAGAGCCGATGGCAATGTTTTGGAGGATTCCAAAATGTTGTCAAAGGTGATAATTTCTGGATTGTATTCAAAGAAATACAAAAATATTTCTAAAAGATACGCCAGACCGGGTTGAAACCCGGAAAGAAATGGTTATAATGTAAATGTTGCGCCACAGGAAGTACTGTTCACACAGTACCATTTGGTTAAGCATCATATCTTTATGATAGGATGGACTGACCGAGTGAGAACACCCTGGAGACGTGGCATTTGCTTTGTCCGGATTTATTCCGGATATATAACAAAATTATTTTAATACTATTTGAGAAAGGATATCCGTAAAAATGAGTATGAGTGATCCAATCGCAGATATGCTTACAAGAATTCGTAACGCAAATACTGCAAAGCATGACACAGTAACCATCCCATCATCAAAGATGAAAGTAGCTATCGCTGACATCCTTGTAAATGAAGGTTACATCAAGAAGTATGAGCTGGTTGATGGCGGTAAGTTTAAGGACATCAAGGTAACTCTTAAGTACGGCGCTACAAAGAACGAAAAGATCATCAGCGGCATTCGCAGAATTTCCAAGCCAGGTCTTCGTGTATACGCTGGCAAGGAGAATATGCCATCTGTTCTTGGCGGACTTGGTATTGCAATTGTTTCTACAAATCAGGGCATCATGACTGATCGTGAAGCAAGAGCAAAGGGCGTTGGCGGAGAAGTTCTTGCATTTGTATGGTAATTGACCATTCAGATAAAAGAGCATCAAAGCAAGTAACTGTAAACATCTGAAAACTGTTTAATAACAGAGAATTTAAGAGAGAGGAGACATAGTATGTCACGTATCGGAAAATTACCGGTAGTTATCCCAGCAGGCGTTACTGTTGAGATCAAGGACAACAACCTCGTAACCGTTAAGGGACCTAAGGGAACTCTTGAGAAGGCATTCGCTACAGAGCTTACTTTTGAGCAGAACAACGGTGAAGTTGTTGTTAAGAGACCTAATGATAATAAGAAAGAGAAGTCCCTTCACGGACTTACAAGAGCACTTCTCCAGAACATGGTAGACGGTGTTACTAACGGATTTGAGAAGAAGCTCGAGATCAACGGTGTTGGTTACAGAGCAGCTAAGCAGGGTAAGACTCTTACACTTACACTTGGCTATTCTCATCCTGTAACTATGGAAGATCCTGAGGGCGTCGAGACAGTTCTCGAGGGTACAAACACAATCTTCGTAAAGGGTATTGACAAGGAGAAAGTTGGTCAGTACGCAGCTGAGATCCGTAGCAAGAGAGGACCGGAGCCATATAAGGGCAAGGGTATCAAGTATGCTACAGAGGTTATCAGACGTAAGGTTGGTAAGACTGGTAAGAAATAATTAGGAGGAAAGTGAAATGGTAAGTAAGAGAAATAAGGCTGAACTTCGCCAGAAGAAGCACCAGAGACTTAGAAACCGTTTATCTGGTACTCCAGAGAGACCACGTCTTTCTGTATTCAGATCTGACAAGCACATGTATGCACAGGTTATCGATGACGTTGCAGGCAACACTCTTTGCGCTGCTTCAACACTTGATAAGGATGCAAAGTTAGAAATTACAAATAACATTGAGGCTGCTCAGTATGTTGGTAAGGCAATTGCTGAGAAGGCTATGGCTAAGGGAATTAAGACTGTTGTATTTGACAGAGGTGGTTTCCTTTATCACGGTAAGGTTCAGGCTCTTGCAGATGCTGCCAGAGAAGCCGGCCTTGAATTCTAATCGAGAGGAGAACAAGCAAGATGAAGCGTGAAAGAATTGATGTAAATCAGTTAGAATTAAACGACAACGTCGTTGCCATCAAGCGTGTTGCGAAGACTGTAAAGGGTGGTCGTACCGTAAGATTCTCAGCTCTCGTAGTAGTTGGTGATGGCAATGGCCATGTAGGTTGTGGTATCGGTAAGGCAGTTGAGGTTCCTGAGGCTATCCGTAAGGCACGTGAGGCTGCTTGCAAGTCTATCGTTACAATTCCTGTAACAGAAGAGAAGTCTGTACCACACGATTATGTAGGTAAGTTTGGAAGTGCGACAGTACTTCTTAAGAAGGCACCTGAAGGAACCGGTATCATCGCTGGTGGTCCTGCACGTTCAGTTCTTGAGCTTGCCGGTATCAGAAATATCCGTACAAAGTCTTTAGGTTCAAACAATAAGACAAATGTCGTTCTTGCTACAATCACAGGTCTTACTTCAATGAAGACACCTGAGGAGTTTGCTGCACTTCGCGGTAAAACTGTAGCTGAGATCACAGGTTGATCAGGGAGGGTAAAGTAATGGCAGATAAGAAGTTAAAGATTACACTTGTAAAGTCTCCAATCGGTGCTATCCCTAAGCAGAGAGCAACCGTTCAGGCTCTTGGTCTTCGTAAGATTCGTCAGACAGTAGAGCTTCAGGACAATGGCGCTACAAGAGGTATGATTCAGAGAGTTAACCATCTTGTAAAAGTTGAAGAAATCTAAGGAGGCATACAATGGAGTTAGCTAATTTAAAGCCGGCTGACGGCGCTAAGCAGTCAAAGAACTTCAGACGTGGCCGTGGCCATGGTTCAGGAAATGGCAAGACAGCCGGTAAGGGCCATAAGGGTCAGAAGGCAAGATCAGGAGCACCAAGACCAGGATTCGAAGGTGGTCAGATGCCTTTATTCAGACGTATTCCTAAGAGAGGATTCAAGGATCCTAACTCTAAGGTTATCACAGGAATCAACCTTTCTGTTCTTGAGACAAAGTTCAACGATGGTGAGGAAGTTACAATTGAGGCTCTTCTTAACAAGGGAATCATCAAGAAGATTAACGATGGTGTTAAGCTTCTTGGAAATGGTGAACTTACAAAGAAGCTCAATGTTAAGTTAACAGCTTTCTCTGCATCAGCAAAGGAAAAGATCGAAGCTATAGGCGGAACCTGTGAGGTAATCTAATGTTCAAATCAATACTAAATGCATTTAAGGTAAAGGATTTAAGAGATAGACTTTTATTCGTTTTCCTTATGCTCGTAGTAATTAGGTTTGGATCGAATCTTCCTATTCCGGGTGTAAACTCAGGATATTTTGCCGAGCTTTTCAAAAGCATGGCTGATAATGATGCATTTGGTTGGTTTAATACGATGACCGGTGGCTCTTTCGAGCAGCTGTCGGTCTTCGCATTGTCAATCACACCGTATATTACTTCATCCATCATCATCCAGCTCCTCACAGTTGCAATTCCTGCACTTGAAGAGTTACAGAAGGATGGTGAAGAGGGAAGAAAGAAGCTCACTGAGTACACAAGATATGTGACTATCGGACTTGCTCTTATTGAGTCAACTGCGATGGCCGTAGGATTCGGTGGACAGGGGCTTCTCATCGGTTACGCTGATGCGAGCATGATGAGAAAGATTGCAGATGTTGCTATTGCGGTAATTACAATGACAACAGGATCTGCACTTCTCATGTGGATTGGTGAACAGATAACTGATAAGGGAATCGGTAACGGTATTTCACTGGTTCTTCTTTTTAATATACTTTCATCTATTCCTACTGATTTTCAGACTTTGTATGTTAGATTCATACAGGGGAAAAATGTTGCGACAATGGTTGTAGCAGCTATCATTATTGCTGCATGCATCATTGCTCTTGTAGCTTTTACAGTCGTTTTGACTGATGCTGAACGTAAGATTCCGGTTCAGTACAGCCGTAGAGTACAGGGCAGAGGTCTTGTAGGAGGTCAGTCTTCATCAATTCCTCTTAAGGTAAATACGGCCAGCGTTATGCCGGTTATCTTTGCAAGTTCACTTATGACCATGCCTGTTGTTATCGGACAGGTTCTGAAGGTAGATTACGGCACAGTATGGGGCAAGATCCTTATGGGACTTAATTCCGGTTCATGGTGTAATCCTGATGAGCCTATCTACAGCATTGGTTTGATAGTTTATATTGCACTTCTGTATTTCTTCGCTTATTTCTACACTTCCATTTCTTTCAATCCTTTGGAAGTGGCAAATAACATGAAGAAGCAGGGTGGATTTATTCCGGGTATTCGTCCGGGTAAGCCTACCAGCGATTATCTTGATAATATTCTTAAATATATCATTTTTATCGGTGCAACCGGCCTTGCAATCGTTGCAATAGTTCCGATCTTTGTTTCGGGAGTATTCAATGTGGGTCGTATATCTTTTGCGGGTACTTCGCTTATCATCATAATCGGAGTTGTGCTTGAGACACTTAAGGCTATTGAATCACAGATGGTTGTAAGAAATTACAAGGGATTTTTAAACGACTGATCATAACAAAAGCCTCCTCAGGACTATTTTCCGGGGAGGCTAAAAGTGTTTATACTCGTAAACGCCATTAAATGTTGATTTCATTGAACTAAAATGCGTTTACTCGTTATACAATAAACGTATTTGAAGACATTTACGTTAACATGTATAAATTGAAAAACATTATATGGAGGCCTCATATGAAGATCGTTATGTTAGGAGCGCCCGGTGCGGGCAAAGGCACACAGGCAATTAAAATCGCAGATAAGTTTGGCATTCCTCATATTTCAACCGGAGACATTTTCAGAGCCAATATTAAAGGCGGAACTGAACTCGGTATGAAAGCTAAGTCATATATGGACAAGGGACAGCTGGTTCCTGATGAAGTTACTATCGGTATGCTTTTAGACAGAATTGCCGAGGATGATTGCAAGGATGGCTATGTACTTGATGGCTTCCCACGTACCATCCCTCAGGCAGAAAGTCTTACAAAGGCACTTGCCGATAAGGGAGACAAGATCGATTTTGCTCTGGATATAAATGTACCTGATGAAGCAATTCTTACACGTATGTCAGGAAGAAGAGCCTGTCCTAAATGCGGTGCAACCTATCATATCGTATATGCAGCTCCTCAGAAGGAAAACATTTGCGATAAATGCGGAAGCGAACTTATCATCCGTTCAGATGATAAACCTGAGACTGTTCAGGATCGTTTAAATGTTTACCACAAGCAGACTGAGCCACTTATTTCTTATTATAAGAATGAAGGCGTTTTCTGTGAGGTTGACGGTACCAAAGAGCTTCAGGAAGTATTTAACGATGTAGTTAAGGTTCTTGAGAATTAATAATGTTTTTGATAGATCATAAGTTTCTAAGTTTGAGTCGGAAAGAAGTATTAAATGATAGAAATCAAATCAAAACGAGAAATAGAATTGATGAGAGAAGCCGGAAAGATTCTCGGCGAAATGCATAACAGAGTCGGAGAGAAGATTAAGCCCGGCATAAGCACCGGAGAGCTTGATGAGTATGCAGAAAAGATCATGCGTAAGCTTGGAGGTTTCCCAAGCATGAAGGGTCTGTATGATTTCCCCGGATGCTGCTGCATTTCCGTAAATGAAGAAGTAATTCACGGTATTCCGGACAGACGCCGCATTCTCAAAGAAGGCGATATTGTTTCCATTGATACCTGCACAAGTTTTCACGGTTACAATTCAGATGCAACCAGAACCTGGGCAGTGGGTAATGTCTCCGATGATGCGAAGAAAATTATGAAGGTCTGCTACGATGCATTCTGGAAGGGTGCAGAGCAGGCGGTGGAAGGAAATCATTTAAATGATATCTGTTCCACCATCGGGAATTACGTTGAATCACAGGGGTGCGGAGTCATAACAGATTATTGTGGACACGGCATCGGAAGTGAGATACATATGGATCCCGAGGTTCCAAACTATGATCTCCATAGAAAAGGACCAAAGTTATGTGCAGGTATGGTACTTGCAGTAGAGCCCATGATTACACTGGGTTCACCGGAAGTGCATACAGGCCCGAATGGCTGGTCGGTTATTCCGGATGACGGAAGCCTTTCATGCCACTATGAAAATACGATTCTTATTACAGAGAATGGACCTGAGATCCTAAGTCTGGTTAATTGATAAGAAGAAATTATTAAATAATGAAGAGGAGAACTGAATGTCAAAATCAGATGTAATTGAGATTACTGGTAAAGTAATTGAAAAACTTCCGAACGCAATGTTCCAGGTAGAACTTGAGAATGGTCATCAGGTACTTGCACACATTTCCGGAAAGCTTCGTATGAATTACATTAGAATTCTTCCGGGTGACAAGGTAACAATTGAGTTATCACCATATGACCTTTCAAAGGGCAGGATCATCTGGAGAGACAAATAAAGCTGTATAAGTAATTCTTACAATTAAATTAAAAAAGCACTTTACAATTAAAGAGGCTTTTGTTAGAATAATACGGCAACTTTGTTCGAATTCGTTATTAGAAAGGGGAATTACTATGAAGGTAAGATCATCAGTAAAGCCTATCTGCGAGAAATGCAAAGTCATTAAGCGTAAAGGCTCTATCAGAATTATCTGC
>JAGAXP010000120.1 GCA_017940955.1 Oribacterium sp. | reverse complement strand
TACAAAAGCTGCCTGATATCTAATTTGTCATTTTCAATGTGCTATAAATGAATTAGCTTTATTAAGGTTACCCAAAATGCAGGTAATGGCTAATTTCTAACATTTTCAATTTACTCCTTGACATTTCTTAGCTGGACTTTGATATGCTCAGGCCTTACGGCCTGTTTTACTGTTACAGTTCTAAAGGCCGCAGGTTTTTTCGGAATCTAAAGAGTGACACCCGTAAATTTGAAAAAGATTTCCTGCGGCCTTTTCTGAGGAGCAAAAGCCCCGTGACTTCCTACCTTTTCAGGCTCTTCTGTATCTCCTCCATGTCGCGGATGATCCGGTCAAGACTCCTGTTCATGGCATCGAAGGTCTCCTGGCGCTTCTGTTTTTCCTTCTTTCTCGCGTCATGGATCTCCGAAATGATATAAACCGCCAACACTCCGATTCCTATCATTCCTGCAGAGCATAAAAATGTAATGATCGCTGTTTCCATCACACGCCCGCTCCTTTCCTGTTCGCCTCAACAATGGGCAGTATCTGATTCCAGTACTTAATGACCCAGTTCGTGATGAACCTACCGTCATATTCGGAAACCGGTGTATCGGCGGGATACTTGTCCTTGTCCGAGACCACCTTCCTAAGCTCCGCCTCGGTCACGCCCGACTCCTCCATAAGCTCCCTAAGTTTCTCCAACGGGGATATCTCCTGTTGCACCGGTGCAACGCCGCCGAAAAGATGAGCGATACGCTTAAAATCAAGCTCCATCTCATCCGGCAGACCGTGCCTGTTCTTCGCATCCCAGGATGCAGTATGTGAAGCATACATAACCCTCCTGGTTCCGCCCGTGCCCTTATGGTGCTTATTCTCCGTGGACACGACATAAGTCTTGAAATTTGCGAACAGCTGGATGTCGCACCACTCACGGACGAGCGGTGACACGTTCTTTGACATCTTCAGCTCGTATCTGTCAAAGCTGCCCGCCTCATCCGGAAGCTCGAACTTCTTGATCTGTGCGTGTGCGCATATCACCACATTCACCCCTGCGGCGATCACCTTATCCAACTCGTGCAGGAGGTTCTCGAATTCCTCCCGCAGATACACATAGCCCTTGCCATATCCAAAACTTTCCAGCCCGTCGGTCTTATACTTGCGGCAGATGTACTTCACGCATAACGCCTCTGCCCAGTCCCCGGTATCTACGATGAGCGTCCTACAGACACTCGGATCAGCCGCCACATCCCGTACCAGCTGTAACAGTTCTTCCCATGTTTCCGGTTTCTGCGTCCTCTTTACATTCATGGAATCCGTGCCGTTCTCAAGGTCGATAAAAAGCGGATCAGGAAACTGTGCAGCAAAGGTGCTCTTCCCTACGCCCTCGACCCCATCCACCACGACACGCAGTGGACGCTTTACCTTGCCCTGTGATATGTTTAACATTGCTCTGTACCTCCTTTACTTAAGCGAGCAGTTGTTCTTGATAACCAGCTTTACGCCGGGTATCTTTGCATCATTTTTAACCAGCTTCTTGACCTCGTCCTTAATGACCTCCGGCGGCTTTATGCGAACACAGTCGTTATGCCCGTTATCATGGAGCCATGCACACGCCTTGGCAGAATCAATGACCTCAAGGCTGTCAGACTTCCGATAGGAAACCGTGGCAAATCCCAGATCCTTCTTCTCACCGCCGCACTCACGGTCTAAGATGGAAATGATTTTCTCTTCCTTTCGCTCCAAAGCCTTGCGCCTCTTGGAGAGCCTTTCCTCCTCCGCTTTCAGTGCCGCCGCATCGGATCTGATGTTGAGAGCGACCATAGCGATATATTCAAGGATCCGATCCCTCTCCATTTCCAGCGCATCCAGTTCCTCAAGCACCGCCTCCGTGTTCTCGCCGATCTCTCCGGTCTCCGGATCGAAGTCCAGTCTGTCGAGCGCAGACTGTATGGCGGCATTTACCTCGTATAGCTTCATCCCTTCCTCCCTTCCGCTGCGGCCTATACGCCGTCAGGCTTAACCTCGTGGATCTCAACCGACTCGACACTCTGTCCGGGAGACAGTAAATACACTGTCGTGAAATCCCCGAACAGGAAACGAAGGAGCCTCCTGGGGAGCCTTTTGTCGGCTCCCTCCAGAACCCTCTTTTTAGCTGCTGTTTCGTCGGTCACGTTGATCTTTACTCTGTGTTTCAATCCCATTTCCGATTCCTCCTTTCATGGGTGCTGTTTGCCTTTACACTTCTAAAGGCCGCGCCCGGAAGCGGAATCTAAAGGCCCCGGAAATGTTTTCTCAATTCCTCATTCGCGGCGAGCTTCCTCATAATGTCTTTTACGATCTGACCTACCCTCTGCTCCGAGATTTCAAGCTTTCCGCTGGCATACACATTTGTCTTTCCCCTTCGGAAAACGATCTCATAAACCTCCTGCTCCCTCTTGGTAAAGCCCTGCACAAGCCTCCTCATGCATTCTGTGGCGGTCTCGGGCTCATCTTCGAAGGGATTGACGGAAAGCTCCAATTCTATATTGGAAGAGTCCCCGATCTCGTTCTCCCCCTCGTCTTCGTTCTCCGTGGTCGCCTGGTAATAGATATAGGTACAGTGGCGGCTTGGCAGGTCAGCAGGATGCGGATCACATCCATACTCCTCCCTGTATTTCCTTATGAAATCCTCTCGCTCCTTTTCCCGAAGCGCCTTGTCGAAATCGTCAAGCTGGATGTCCTTGCAGTTTTGTCTCGCCTCAGCGTCATCTATTCTGTGCATAGCGTCCGTGAGCGCCTCCTTTTCCACGAGCGTGATATTCAAGGTGGTATCCTTCAACGGATCGAACGTGGCTATAACATGACCATCCTCGTCGATCTGCTTGTACACAGCCCTTGGATCTTGAAGCCGCAGTTCTGCCCTCTTTTGGGGATCCTTTTCCTGCTTCATCTTCTCCTGAAGCTCTGCCTTCTTTGCCTTACTGATGCTTGGTGTTTTGTGGAATCGCATTTTCGCGTCCTCCTTTCTGCTTTTCCAGCAGAGCGGTGGACACGAAAAAGGCCGGTGTTTCCAAAGATTCACCGACCGGTTGCTTTGGAAATATACCCAAGCACGACAAGTAAACGGTGGACTTCGGAATTTTGGAAAAAGGATATAGGTATCCCTTGTTTCTTTTTTCCTTTTAATGTCCACCGCCCTGCGTAAACTCGAGTACTTCCGCAAAGCGGGAAATTTATTGCTTATTTATGTTGTTGAAAATCGCTTGTCATGATATAATGGTTTATATGTGTTTATGTGGTTTTTTACTTGAATACTGACAGGCGGTCTGGGTTCCTCCTTTCACTTAAAATTCTGGAGTAGCGCACTGATACGGTCAATTTCCGCAAGCGACAGTTTAGGAGTTGATTTCAGTCGCTCAGAGAAATATTAGGGGTCGCTCAGTCTGCCGGTGTTTTGAAATAAATCTGGAGGTTATCTTATGGCTGATCAGACTGCGCCTTATCTTTGTGGCGGTGTGTTCTTTACCCTGCTTGTAGAAGCGAGCCGTGAACGCGTTTCCCCCACGAAGGGATATAAGGGCATCAAGGGCGATGTCCGCGACGAGTACATCATGAAAGATCTGGTGGAGCTACCCGGAAAAGGATTTGCGAATTTCGATAAACAGAGCGATTTTGGCGACAGCGTATCAAAATACAAGAATTGCAGGAGCGACTACGGCATGTCCATGCCATTTCGCAAGTATGAATACAAGGAGAGCCTTCGTGAAAAGATCACCCAGGACACAGACCGCGCCCTCTACCTGATGTCAATAATTCTTAAGAAATACTTTGCAATGAAAAAACGGGGTGACGGGATATACCCGCTTGACCTCGCCGTCAGAAAAATCCTGTATGTGATAAAGAAGGATGATGACATAGGGCGTGATGATGAGTTGCTATGTGGTAAAAACTGTACCCCTATTAAAAAGAAAGACCTCGTACAGGCAAAAGCCATAGATATACAGCCTTTCCTTCTGGGTGTGTGGAACTATATCCTGCAGAACAGACCGGATAATAAGCACGGGCAGGATACACTTAAGCTGATCTATCTCGATAAGGAAAACCCAAACGACACAGGTGATTACAATCCATCCTTTGCAAATGGCTTCCGTACCGATCTTATCGTGAACCGCCCATCCTTTCCAGGAGTTGAGGCTAAACTCTCAGAAGCATATGGGGATGATATACATGACCCTGCGGCATATGATATCCCTGTCGTGGAAGGCGATGTGATCGAACCGAATAGTGAATCAGGCAGGGACAGTTTCCAAGAGGATGGCGATTGCACAAAGAGCGGATCAACCATCAACTATATCAACAACGGTGTCATTGTCGGATCAGTTCTTGGCGACCTGCATCTGTAAGGAGAAGTGACCATATGAATGATTTGTTACCACAACCAAATACCCCACCCTCCTTGCATCGTGCAAACATGGAAACGGAAAATCTCCAAAACGAGCTGTCACCGGCGGCCTATGCTGAACTTATGAACATGGTGACCAAATGCAAGCCGGAGCATGTTTCCATTGGCAAGGTGGAAGGAAATGTGATTGTCGATGAGGAATCAAATGTCCCCTTCCCCATCGATATCAGCCATGATTATTTCAACCTTTTCGTCATTGAGGGCGAAAAACTGCGGTCACGCCATTTTCAGATGATTCCTGAATGCTGCCTATGCGAAGAATATGCCACGGAGAGGCCGATAGCCAAGTGGCTTAAACCACTCACGAAAAGGGAAATAGCCGAGATCATGAAGTTCCCTACCATTGTGGCGAACAAAACACGCAGATATAATGGTGAGATCGACCCAACACAGAAATTTCATTATGGACATTTAACTGATATCGATGTACAGCATGGAATCATTTATTTCGGATTTAAGATGTCTGACTCCATAGACCAGTCGCTGATCGAATCACTTGTGGAAGATCTCCATATCGTTACCAAGCCACGCACCAGCGAATTTACCGAGATACACTGGTCCGTAAAGAATGCCGACCTGATCACCACGCTAAGCCGTCACGTGAAGCTTTCAAACCCCAAAAACTGAAGGAGAAGGAATACTATGGGCAAGGAACAAGAACTTGATAACGAAAAATGGGTGAATATCGAAGATGTGGCAGAGCATTTAAGTGTCACACCGGATACCGTTCGTACCTGGGTGCGCTCGGGGAAGCTCCCCGCAAACAAGGTCGGGAAGAGATACAAATTCAGGCTTTCTGAAATCGATAAGCTAGTACTCGAAGGAAAACTCTGATAAGCCTGGACGCTGGAAAGGAGCTATTATGCAAGATGATGAGATTTTAGGCAAAAAGACCGCCGCCATCAAAACAATAATGCCCACAAAGAAATCCTTCGAGGGTAATACAAAACCTATTACTCCCACTCTCGTCAACTATTTCTTTGGCAGGAATGGTGCAGGAAAATCCACGATAGCAAAAGCCATCGAGGCAGATGACGGCGTTGTTTGGGAAGATCTTAAAACACATGATTCTTTCGATGTAAAGGTTTACGATCAGGATTACATCGATGAAAATTTCACTGATTATACAGGGCTGACCGGACGCCTGATATTCCATAAGGCCAATGACCAGGCGATCAAAAAACAGGACGCCATCAAGGGCAAAATAGCGGATAATAGAAAAGAAATAACGGATTCACAGGAAGCCATTGGCAAGCTGTTATCCGATGATGATATTGCAAAGAAATACTGGGATCCATTTTGGAAACTGACCGATTATTGCAGAAAAACCTTCAAGAAATCAATGGCTGGATGCCTGAACGGAAAGGAACCCTTCTTTCGTGAGGCGAGTGCAAAGTGTGCAAGCACCACTCCCGTTGAGCATGATCCCAAGGCTCTAACCGAGGAATATAATGCCCTCTTCGCTTCAGACCTCCAGAAATATCCCACGCTGTCTTTTCCTTCAAATGCATACTCATTTGAAAACCTGCCAGGAGCGAAGCTAATGGGCACAGAAATCACCAGCAGCAGCAACAGACCATATGCCCTGTTTATCAAGAAGCTGGATGCCATGACCTGGGTGCAGACAGGCGTTGAGCATTATGCGTATCACGAAGAAAACAAGGACGGATTATGCCCTTTCTGTAAACAGGGACTTCCAAAAGAATTCAAGCAGGATATTGCAGACCTCTTTAACGAAGACTACGCCAGGAATATGGCAAGTCTGAATGCATACCTGGATTCCTTCAAGCAGACTCTGTCCTCGCTCTATCTTTCTCTCCGGGAGCTGGCAAAGAATCCATTCTCTGCCGTTTCTACATCTGCTCTTAATGCGCAGATTGAAACCCTCGGCACCGTAACGCAGGAATGCCTGAATACCATCCGTGAGAAAATTGCTAATCCCTCCGGCAAGTATACGCTTCCGGACATCCGCTCTGCAATTGAATCGATAGAACGGACTGTGAAGGATCTGAATACAAAGATTGAAGATAATAACAAACTCTTCAAAGAACGCGGCGACAAAGAAGTAGAACTGAAAAAGAAAGTATGGGAGTATGTGGCATTCTTGCTTGAGGATGATAACAAGAAATACCGCAAAGAACTGAAGGACACGGAGACACAGCGAACGGCTCTCTCCGCTCAGCTTAAAGCTCAAAAAGAAGAACTGGTCAAACTCCAGAAGGAACTTGAGGAAGCCAACTCGGAAGGTGTCCCTACTGAGGAAGCAATGTCCAAGATCAACGACCTCTTGCGGCACTCTAATTTCCAGGGCTTCGAGCTCCGTCCGGAGGATGGAAAGGAAAATGTATACGCCGTTATGCGGATGAAGGACGGTAAGCCTTATGAAGTTGCCGACAAGCTGAGCGAAGGCGAGCGCAGCTTTATCGCCTTCCTGTATTTCTACTATGATGTTCTTGGTTTCAAAGACGATGATGACAACAAAAAGAAAAAGCCCAAGGTCGTCGTGATCGATGACCCTGTCTCCAGCATGGATGACAGTGCCCTATTCATCATAGGCTCCCTTGTGAAGCAGCTTGCCGAGCGTTGCAGGATGCGTGGCACCCTTGTGGACGACAAGTATGGGGATGCTCAGATCGACCAGATTTTTATACTTACACATAATGTACACTTTCATAGAGACATCACCGCAGGTCGCTCCGTAGCTGATTATTATGACACTACCTCATTTTTCCTTGTTCGGAAGGAAAATAGCCGTTCAGAATGTAAGCGCTGTGTCAGACCATGCAGTGCCGGTCAGCATGAAAACTATAACCCGGTCAAGAACAGTTATTTCACCCTTTGGAGTGAATACAGGGAACTTAGAAGCCCCTCCGCGCTTATCAACGTCATGCATCAGATACTGGAGTATTACTTTGTTCAGCTCTGTGGCTATGATGGCGAAAAGCTCATAAATACCATTTTGAAAGAGCGGGAGGACAAGTTCTTCAACCGCCTTTCCGATGGGACGCTTGACACATCAGAATATAACCTTGCCGAAGCATTTATCTCCAAAATAACAACACCTCCATCCGTCATTGCCGAGGAGCACTTCATTGAGGACGAGAGCGATCTGGAACGCTACCGTGATATTTTTGAGCGTATCTTCCGGGCAATGGATCAACAACAGCATTTTGATATGATGATGGAAAGCGTTAACTGGAATAAATCATGATATGTATATTCCACGGCTTACTGCCGATACTACATAATGAAAGAAAGCAGGTGACAGTCCATGTACATCATACAGGAAGATGAAATAAAGAATCTCATCGGTGAGGCCACCGAATATGATAAAAAAGAAATGTTGGAAGAAAAAGATCCGCGAAGCTGGTGCAAGAGCATCAGTGCCTTTGCCAACGGCATTGGCGGCTCGCTTATCTTCGGTATCGTCGATAAGACCAATGAGGTGGTGGGACTTGACGATGCTGAGGGCGATTCTGAAAAGATCAGCCGTGTGCTACGAGACAAGATGGATCCCATCCCGCCGTTTAATCTCCGTTTTGCTACCGTTGACGGAAAGAAGCTGATCATCGTTGAGGTTTATCCCGGCTCCGAAACGCCGTATTTCTATGCAGGAAAGAGTGAGAGAACTGCCTATCATCGCGTTGGGAACGAAAGCGTCATCTGCAATTCAGCCAAGCTGAGAGAACTCACTCTTAAAGGCTCCGGGCGCAGCTTTGACAGCCTTCCATCAGGATATGAGTTCTCCAAGATGGCTTTTACCAAGCTCATCTCCACCTATTACCAGAGGGCACATAAAGATTTTCAGGACACTGATTACGAGTCATTCGGCATCCGGGATGTCAATGGCAACCTTACAAATGCCGGTGCGCTGCTTGCAGACAACTGCCCTATTTACCAGTCCCGTCTCTTCTGCACAAGATGGAATGGACTGACGAAGGCATCCGGTCTTCAGGACGCCCTCGATGATGCGGAATACACAGGAAGCCTGATCACGCTCCTTCAGGAAGGAGAAGCATTTGTGAAGCGTAATTCCCATAAAGGCTGGTTCAAGGAACCGGATCGGCGTGTCGAGCTTCCCGACTACCCGGAGCGTTCTGTGACCGAAGGTATCGTAAACGCCCTAATACATCGGGATTACCTCGTTTTTGGCAGTGAAGTTCACATCGATATTTTTGATGATCGACTCGAAATCTACTCTCCCGGCGGGATGTTTGACGGGATAAATATACAGGACCGGGATATCATGACCGTTCCCTCGCAGCGCCGGAATCCCATCATCGCCGATGTGTTCACACGCCTGATCTATATGGAGAGGCGCGGCAGCGGCTTCAAGAAGATCATCGAAGACTACCAATTCCAGCATAACTATACAGAAGAGCTTGCTCCTGCTTTTCGGTCGGAACATGGTTCGTTTTTCCTGACGCTGAAGAACCTAAATTATTACCAAGGTAATAAAGAAGGTAACAATCAGGGTAATGATCCAGGTAATAATCAAATCGGAGTGGACTGGACAGAACGCAAAGAGATGGTATTTGCCCTCATACAAAATAATCCCAGCATCAAGCTCGATGAAATCCAAGATCAGCTTAATCTGACCAGACGGCAGCTTACCCGAACTATTGATATGCTAAAAGATGAAAAAAGGTTGGAAAGAGAAGGTTCCCCAAGATCCGGAAGATGGATCACTCACCCGAATTGATACCCAAGGTAATGATAGGGGACTAATCCAGGTATTGAACCAATAGAAACCTTACATCAACCTTCCAAATTACTGTGCAACCCACGGAAACCAGCACAGAAATTAATGAGTTATGGATACTGTCCCTCACAATGTCCCTCACGGAGTCCCTCATGATGTCCCTCACGAGGATCTCACTGAAAAAATCTATGCAACGCAATTGTCCACCAGTCTCATCCGTCTGGTGGGCATTTTGCTACCTGGGTAGTTATCTTGGTAGGAATTAGGTATTAATACCCTACCCAAGGAAAGAAAGCAAAAAAATAAGACCGATTTCGGTCTCTCCATCAAAAATCCATGTGTTTTTGCCTCTTAGCACGATTTCTTAGTTGTAATCAATGTTTCAACTCTGCTCGTTGCAAACACCTCTACATTATTTACCCCTTTTCTCCCGTTTTCTTGATTTATTAGTACCTTTTTTGAAAAAACGAAAATGAAAAAATCATCTTTGCGCCGTAGCGTGTTGTGATTTAGGTTCCGGCGTTGGTAGCGGTAGGTATGGATGCTTTATATCCATCTACAGGTGCAGTAGTTGCATCTTTACCGATTGCGTACTGCATCTCGCCGCCTTCTGCTTTACCGGCATTCACAAGTTCCTGCGCTGAGCCGGTG
>JAGAXP010000119.1 GCA_017940955.1 Oribacterium sp. | reverse complement strand
TGGGGGCTCACCTACTGAACTGTTACAAGGAATATGATTGACGGGGAATGTGTTGTGGCAGAAACATTGACATATGGGAAAAGTGAAGACAGACCGGAACTGAACAGGCCTTTTTCACACATCTATGTGGAGGAAAAGGTAATTTTGAATGAAGGTTACCGGAAGAAGGCGGAGGAGATCATCTCACATTTTCCGGAGGCGGTTGTGGTTCCTATAGGTCATTATAAGGACGTGTTTAACCGGCACAGACAGAATTATGTCAGGCAGCATGAGGCACAGGCGATGATCCTTGCGGTGAAGCAGGGGACTCTGGTTTATCCCGGGGCTAAGGTCTGCCAGAGCATGGGGAACAAACATTTTTACTATACTTCATGCATGATGAACTGTCTTTTCGACTGCGAATACTGTTATCTTAAGGGCATGTACCCTTCCGGAAATATGGTGATCTTTCTGAATCTCCGGGACATTTTTTCGAAGGTGGAAGCTCTTCTTAAGGAGCATCCGGTTTATCTATGTGTATCCTATGATTCTGACCTGATGGCTATAGAAAAGATCACGGGTTATGTGAGGGAGTGGATAGATTTTACCAACCGGCATCCGGGGCTTACCATCGAAATCAGGACGAAAGCGGGAAACATTGATTTTGACAGCTTGGTTAAAGATAATGAAGCGGGGACTATAAACGGTAGTAAAATGGATGATAAAGCTGATGCAGATGTCGGGCATACTGTTGGAACGATGTCTTTCTCTGATGCAGTATTGATGGGGGATTGTGGAGAGTGTGACAAGGCGATTCACGGGGCGGCAATTGTGAGCCCCCGGAATATATTTGCATTTACTCTTTCGCCTGACTATGTGGTGAGGCATTATGAGCATAAAACAGGGAGTCCGGAGGGGCGGATCAGGAGTGTGAAAAAGGCGCTGGAGCTTGGTTTCACGGTACGGCTTTGCTTTGACCCCATGATCTTCTGTCCGGACTGGCGAAATGAATACGGAAGTATGATGGATAAGGTATTTGCTGAAATTCCTGTGGAAAAGATATTTGATTTCAGTGTGGGAAGCTTCAGACTTTCGGAAGAGTATCTCAAGAATATGCGGCGCAATATGCCGGACAGTGCCGTGGTGCAATACCCTTATGAGAACGATCATGGAGTGTACCACTATAGTCAGAAGCTTACGGATGAAATGGAAACCTGGATGGTGGATAGGCTCAGGAAGAAGGTTCCTGAGGAAAAGATCTTCAGATGGAGTTCGATCAATGAATAGGGATTCTGTGCTTTTGGGCTTTGATATGAAATTATACATGGAATTGATTTTGGCCGGTGATTTGGTTTGGAGAAAAATGACGGTGAAAGGTATACACTATGAGCTGTGATGTTATGGAAAAGAAAATTGCAATAGTGACCGGAGCGTCCTCAGGGATAGGAAAGGCGATATCTGAACGCCTTGTCAGTATGGGTTATGAGGTGTATGGCATTGGACGGAATTTCGGATTGTTTCCCAGGGAAAATGTGGCAGGTGGCGTTTCGGATGATTCTAAAGTGAATTCGGTTGACGGGAGATGCTGCGGAGAAGACATTGGCTCCGAATTATGTGGTTACGGGTGTTTTCATCCTATAGTGTGTAACCTCAGAGATACGGGGAGGCTACCGGATATCCTTAGGAATATCATGAAGAAGGCGGACGGGAAGCTTTCGCTTTTGGTGAACAATGCCGGAGCTGCTTATTACGGACTTCATGAGGAACTGAATCCCGATAAGATCAGCGAAATGGTCAGGGTCAATCTGGAGGTTCCCATGATCCTGACGCAGCAGCTGCTCCGCACTCTTAAGGAGAATAAGGGTAATATCATCAATATTTCCTCTGTCACTGCCGTTTCAAGCAATCCCCACGGAGTTGCCTACGGTGCCACAAAGGCGGGACTTATGAGCTTCAGCAGAAGCCTCTTTGATGAAGCCAGGAAGTACGGTGTCGGAGTTACTGCCATACTGCCGGATATGACGGATACGGCGCTTTACAGGAATGCGGACTTTGAAGCAGATGAACATCCTGAGGCACATCTTGATCCGGAGGACGTGGCAGATGCTGTGGAATATGCACTTTCGGTCCGGGAGGGAACATGTGTCCCGGAGATAGTATTGAGACCACAGATACACAGGATTAAGAAGAAAAACAAAACCGGCTAAAGAAATCGTGGAAATTTAAAACATGATATGTGACTTACAGATGAATACGTAACTTACAGACGCATATGTAAACGTATCAAAGTAAAAAAGGCATCAAAAAAACCTAATAGCTGATATTCCGAAAATTCAATGCTTTAATAGGGCGTTATTACTTTTCATATCAAATCATGTGGTGTAAGCTCGTAGACATATAGAGCTGATCGAATCTGCATCTAATTTTCAGGTATTTAAATACAAAAATCAGCTTTAACAGAATAGAGATATTACTTGAAAAGGGAAGGCGTAAAACTATGGAGAATTGCAGGATCACAGTAGCAGGCATCGGAGCTGTGGGCGGACAGATCGCAGCCATGCTGGGAAGAAAATATGAAGATAACATCACATTGATCGCAAGAGGGAAGCATGCTGAGGCCCTCAGGGAAAAAGGCCTGATATTTAAGAGCGAGTTTTACGGCGACAGCATTATGCATCCTGCGGCAGTGGTGGAACGTGGAGATGAGCTACCGGTGCAGGATTTTGTTTTTATATGCTGCAAGAACTATTCCATAGATCAGATCTGCGAGCAGGTACGTCCATGCATCGGACCTGACACCATAGTCATGCCTGTGATGAACGGAGTTGAGCCCGGAGACAGGATCAGGGAGAAATTCCCGGACGCCATCTGCATCGACTCCCTTATCTATACCATAACTTCAAAAGAGCCGGACTATTCCGTGAAGCAGTCCGGAAAGTATACCCATATCTTTATCGGCTCAAAGTTGAGGGACGAGCGTCACATTGAGGCCTCCAAAAGGGTTTATGAGCTTTTCAAAAGCGTAGACTTTGATGCGAGATATACTGACGATATCATGTCAGAGGTATGGCAGAAGTTTATCCCTAATTGCGGTTTTAATGTCATGACCTCCAGGTATCAGACCACCTCGGGGAAAATCCGTGAAAATGAGAAGTGGTGCAATGACCTTGCGGAACTCATGAAGGAAGCCGAAGCAGTCGGCCGGGCAGAAGGTGTGAACATCCCGGAAGGTACAGCTGCTTCAAAATATGATTACTGCATGGAGAAACAGCCTTACGACGCCACCTCCTCCATGAGAAGAGATGTAGACGCCAAAAGACCAACAGAGCTTGATGCCTTCCTCGGTGCAGTAATCCGAAAAGCCGACAGGTTCGGAATCGAAGTGCCATACGCCAAAAGATATCACAAGGAACTTTCCGAAATCATAAAGGCATATGGCGGCAATATTTGAGCATTAAGGGCTCCGGTCTGCAGACCGGAGCTTTTTGATATATAAAATGTTCCTACACGTACTTGCTAAACTGCTTGCCGACCTATTTTCAACTGACACCGAAACCATAGGGATAACCTATATATATTATAGTTAAAATGTTAAACGGAAATCAGACACGAATGTACATGTCTCATATTCCCACAGTTTATGAAAATAAAATATTTCTTAAATAATCCGCGAAAAACCCTTGATTTTATGTTTAAGTACCATTATCATATAACCATAACTTAAAGCGTTTTGCAGATACATAACCTTTTAAGACCAAAAAACGTCTCAAAAAACTGATGTTGTGTCCTTAAATATGTCTTTAAATATCGTATCTGCCCACGATTTTCTTTTTAAACGTGGGAGCCGCGCGGCTTTGAATGGCTAAGAGGAATCTGTGAAGATTCTTTCATTGAAGCAGTGACGGACGATCCGGGATGCAGGAGGCAGAATCTTAAAGGTTATAGAATCTACCGAACCAATTATAAAATTAACGGAGGGGGACTTAATATGAACGACAACAAAAACGTTTCTATGGCTGTAGCTGCTGAGCTCGACGCAGATTCAAAGGCATTTGCAGGTGCAGATGTAAAGGCAAAAAAGAGCAGCGGAGCACTTCTCGGTGCAGCATTCCTGATGGCCACCAGTGCTATCGGACCCGGATTCCTGACACAGACTTCATCCTTTACGGGACAGCATCAGGCAAGCTTCGGATTCGTTATCCTGGCATCGGTTGTACTTGCGGCTATCGCACAGCTCAACATCTGGCGCGTGCTTTGCGCAACCGGCTTAAGAGGACAGGATATCGCCAATAAGGTCCTTCCGGGTCTCGGATATTTCTTGTCAGGACTTATCGTTCTGGGCGGTCTGGTTTTCAACATCGGTAATGTCGGCGGCGGAGCACTTGGATTCAACACACTTCTCGGAATTCCCACAACAGTGGGCTACGTACTGACAGGTGCCATCGCCATCGGAGTATTCCTTTCCAAGAATGCCAAGGGTGTTATGGATACACTGGTTAAGATCCTGGGCGGCGTTATGATCGCAGTTATCTTCATCGTCATCCTGATCGTAAAGCCACCTGTAGGTGATGCGGTTGTTAATACTTTCGCACCTTCAACAGGCTACGCACCGCTTTTCCCTGCGATCCTTACACTTCTCGGCGGAACAGTCGGAGGATATATCACCTTCTCAGGTGCACACAGACTTATCGATGCAGGCATGACAGGTAAGGATAAGCTCGCAGAGGTTACAAAGAGCTCAGTTACAGGTATCTTCATTGCAGCACTTGTAAGAGTATTCCTTTTCCTTGCAGTTCTCGGTGTAGTGGTAAACGGAGCAACACTTGACAGCGGAAACCCTGCGGCAGATGCATTCCGCCAGGGAGCAGGTCAGTTGGGATATCGTTTTGCAGGACTGGTTCTTCTCTGCGCAGCAGTTACATCAGTTATCGGTGCAGCTTATACATCTGTATCCTTCCTGAAGACCTTCAACAAGGGAATTTCAGATCACGAGAATTTATGGGTTATAGGATTCATCGCAGTTTCAACACTGGTAATGATCATCTCCGGTTCACCGGCGGCTCTCCTTATCATAGCAGGTGCCGTTAACGGACTTATCCTTCCTATATCTCTCGGAATCTCGCTGGTAGCTTCACAGAAGAAGTCCATCATGGGCGCTGATTACAAGCATCCTAAGGTTCTCCTGGTTCTCGGAGTACTGGTAGTTATCATTTCGGCTTATGTAGGTATCACAGCACTCGGAAACTTCAGCAAGCTGTTTGCATGATCATTTAATTATTAAACGTGTTTAAGAGTAAACGCTCATGTGGCTTACCCACATGAGCATTACTTATATTATTAGGTATAGGAGCATTTATGCAGAATATCAAAATAGTGCCGGAGGGAGATGCCTCGCTGCTTATACAGTTCGAGCAGGTTATAAGTCCGGAGGTTAATCAGAAAATCGCTGCGGCTGCAAAGCTCATCAGGGCACAGCAGATTTCCGGTATCATTGACATGATACCTACCTACTGTTCTCTTCTTATCAATTACAATCCTCTGGTAATAAGCTATGAGGCTCTCTTTAAGAGAGTGGAGTCTATAGTCCGCATGGAATCTCATTCGGAGGCAGGAAAAAAGAAAGTCTGGGAAATCCCGGTGGTTTACGGCGGAACCTATGGTCCGGACCTGAGTGCAATTGCGGAGCATGCGGGAATCAGTGAGGAGGAAGTCATTAAGATCCACAGCAGTAAGGATTACCTTATATATATGTTGGGATTTTTGCCGGGTTTTACCTATCTTGGGGGTCTGGATGAAAAGATACATACACCGAGACTTGCGTCACCGAGAGTCAGGATACCGGCCGGCTCTGTAGGCATCGGCGGATCCCAGACGGGAATTTATCCTATGGACTCTCCCGGAGGATGGCAGCTCATGGGTATGACACCTGTGAAGACCTACGATCCGGACAGAGAAACACCGATTCTGGTGGAAGCCGGCGATTACATAAGATTTGTGCCTGTAACGGAAGAAAAGTACCTTGAGATCAAAGCGGCCGTGGAGGCAGGTACCTACGAAGTCACAGTGCATGAAGGGGAGGACTAAATGGGATTCAGAGTTTTAAAGGGAGGACTGCTTACCACGGTTCAGGACTTCGGAAGATATGGATACCAGAGCCAGGGCTTCAATGTAAGCGGCGTTATGGATCCGCGTTCCTTCAGGATCGCAAATCTTCTTTTGGACAATCCTGAAAATGAGGCAGTTCTCGAATGTACACTTATCGGTCCGACCCTGGAGTTTACGTCAGACCAGATCATAGCGATCACAGGCGGAGATTTTCGTCCTGAGCTTAATGATGACCCCGTGCCCATGTACACCGCCATCTATGTTAAGAAGGGCGATGTGCTGAAGGTGGGCTCCGCAAGAACCGGAAGAACCTGCTATATAGCGTTTTCAAATTACCTTCAGGTTCCCGTGGTCATGGGTTCCAGAAGTACGAATCTAAAGTGCGGTATCGGTGGTTTCAAGGGAAGAAAGTTAAGGGACGGAGACTACATTTCCACCAGAATCAAGAGAAGAAAGTATCTCCCGTATTTCCTTTCGAGAACTCTGCCGCTTCATGAGTTTGATGATAATGCTGTCACCGTAAGGGTTGTGATGGGACCCCAGGCGGAGGCATTCTCGGCGAAGGGACTGGACACTTTTTTGAACAGCGAATTCACCATTTCAAGTAATTTTGACAGAATGGGCGTGAGACTGGACGGACCTTTTGTGGAAAGCAAGGCGGGCTCAGACATTATCTCTGACGGTATAGCCCTCGGAGCCATCCAGGTGCCGGCTCACGGAAAGCCCATCATACTGCTGGCGGATCATCAGACTGCCGGGGGGTATGCGAAGATCGGAACCGTTGCAACCGTGGATCTTCCGAAGGTGGCGCAGAGACGTATAGATGACAAGATAAGGTTTCAGCAGATATCGGTTGAGGAGGCCCAGCATCTTCTGAAGGTGCAGGAGCATGAGTATCAGGAGTTCAGAAACCGCATCCATAAGCCTTGCAAGGAGGTTCTGGAGGTGAGGCTCACTGCCAAGAGACTGGAGAGGCTGTTTGAAGAGTGAGATTCCTGAATCATCTGTTCGATCCGGCATGGTTAAGAGATTTTGCGCCGGCGGAGAGTATTGTGATCAGACAGGAATCAGTAGATAGTGGAACGAATGGAAGGGGATACCTATGATTGATTTAGAGAAGATAGAGGGACTGGTAAAGATACTGGAGGGCTCAACTCTCGATACCATTTCCATAAAGGACGGGGATTTCAAGATCTCCATGAGTAAGACAGGAATCAAAGACTGCGGCGCTGCACAGCCGATGATGTATCAGGGCGCAGTGGGAACGCCGGTTATGGTTTCCGGTAATGCAGCAGGCAGCCCGGCATTTTCGGCAGGAGGGCAGACAGCAGCTCTCGGAGCAGTGGATGATGAGACGGAGGTAAACATTACCTCTCCTATAGTAGGAACCTTTTACTCCGCGGCAGGACCCGAGATCCCGGCCTATGTTAAGGTTGGAGACAAGGTTAAAGCAGGAGAGACAGTCTGCATAGTTGAAGCCATGAAGATGATGAATGAAATCACCGCAGACTATGACTGCGAGATCGAGGCAGTGCTGGTTTCCAATGAGCAGAAGGTTGAGTACGGACAGCCGCTTTTCAGAGTTAAGAAGATCTGATCCGGCGGTGGTCCGGAGAACAGTCGATACTTTCATCACTGTTTGTGCCGCCCGAAAAGGTGGCGGAATGGAGATATAGATGTTTAAAAGAGTTTTGATCGCGAACCGCGGCGAGATAGCCGTGCGGGTCATCAGAGCGCTCCGTGACATGGGCATTGCTTCTGTTGCGGTGTACTCAAAGGAGGATAAAAATGCGCTTCATGTGCGTCTTGCGGATATGAGGGTATGTATCGGTGAGGGACCTGCCAGGGATTCCTACCTGAACATTGACGCAATCATCTCTGCTGCTATAAATATGGAGTGCGAGGCGATACATCCGGGTTATGGTTTCCTGTCCGAGAACAGCGAGTTTGCCCGGAAGTGTGCGGAAAACAACATTGTATTTATCGGGCCTGATGCGGACATCATCGACAAAATGGGCAACAAATCAGCTGCCAGAAAGATGATGATGGCGGCAGGGGTGCCGGTGGTGCCGGGAACAAAGGAACCGGTTTTTGATGCGGCACTTGCCATGAAGGAAGCGGAGAAGATAGGCTTTCCGGTGATGATAAAAGCAAGCTCCGGAGGCGGCGGAAGAGGTATGCGTGAATGCTTCGCACCCGAGGATTTTGAGGATGCCTTCAACACCGCCCAGCGTGAGTCCGCCAATGCCTTCGGCGATGATACCATGTATATCGAGAAGCTGGTGGTTCATCCGCGTCACGTAGAGATCCAGCTCATTGGGGATAAGTTCGGTAATGTTGTGACCCTGGGGGAACGCGACTGTTCTGTGCAGCGTAATCACCAGAAGCTTATAGAGGAGTCGCCGTCGCCTGCCATCAGCGATGAGACCAGGGAACGGATGTACCGGGATGCGGCGCTGGCGGCAAAGACCGTTTCATATAACAGTGCCGGTACCATTGAGTTCATCGTGGATCAGAGCGGGGAGTACTATTTCATGGAGATGAATACCCGTATCCAGGTAGAGCACGGGGTTACGGAAATGGAAACCGGAACGGATCTTCTGGTGGAGCAGATAAGAGTTGCTGCCGGAGAGAAGCTTAGCTTCATCCAGGAAGACATCGTACTAAAAGGTCATACCATAGAGTGCCGTGTCAATGCAGAGATCCCCGAGAAGCATTTCATGCCGAGCCCCGGAAAGATCACGAATCTGCTGCTTCCCGGAGGAAACGGCGTCAGAGTGGATAGCGCTGTCTATACAGGCTATACCATACCTTCGGAATACGACTCCATGATCGCAAAGATCATAGTTCATGCTCCCGACAGAGCTTCTGCTATAATGAAGATGAAGGCGGCACTTGATGAGACCCTCATCATGGGGGTTGATACGAATCTCGATTTCCAGTACAAGATCATGAACAATCCCACCTTCTGTGAAGGAAAGGCAGACACGGGTTTTATAGAACTGTTTGTAAAAGGCGGCAGATGACTCCCGGCCCGAAATGAACCTAGGGGACGGGGTTAGTGGTCCATGGTCCGAAAATCGGATTCCGGGTGGATCCGGGGGACGGAGTCAGTGATCCATGTGTCGGATGAAACAATAGTGGAGGAGAGATAAAGATGCGGGTAGATTTAAACAGTGATTTAGGAGAGAGCTTCGGGCGCTATACATTGGGAATGGACAGCGAGATAATCCCGCTTATAACAAGTGCCAATGTTGCCTGCGGATTTCATGCTTCGGATCCGACGGTTATGCATAAAACTATAGAGGCGGCAAAGGCTGCCGGTATCAGGGTGGGAGCACATTCGGGATACCCTGACCTCATGGGCTTCGGACGCCGCAACATGGTGGTTTCCGATGATGAAGCTTATGATTACACTCTTTACCAGATAGGCGCTCTGGATGCTTTTCTGAAGGCACAGGGGATGAAGCTTCAGCATGTAAAGCCCCATGGTGCATTTTACAATATGGCAGCAAAGGACCCTGCAATGTCAGAGGCGATCTGTAAGGCCATAAAGGACTATGATCCGGAGCTTATAGTTATGGCCATTCCTTCAGGAGAGCTCTATAAGGCTGCAAAGGCCATGGGACTCCGAGCCGCGGCAGAGGTATTTGCCGACAGG
>JAGAXP010000118.1 GCA_017940955.1 Oribacterium sp. | reverse complement strand
GGGTTAGTGGTTCATTTTCACAAAATGAACCACTAACCCCGTCCCCATGGTCCACCATATATGACGCAAAGCATACGTATCTGCGGATGTTATTTGCTGCCTAATATTTACCACATCTTCAGGAGGTTTCACCTTGGCATCAACCGCTACGGATTTTTCAAAGGGGTCTGTCATTAAAGCCATCATGGCTCAGTCCATTCCGCTACTGGTGGCGCAGATCATACAGCTCCTTTACAACATAGTCGATCGTATATACATCGGGCACCTTCCGGGATCAAACGGCCTTGCCCTGACGGGAGTCGGTGTCTGCTTCCCGATCATAACACTAATCACCGCATTTACAGACTGGTTCGGCATCGGCGGAACCCCTCTCTTTTCCATAGCCAGAGGAAAAGGTGATGAAAACCGGGCTCACAGCATCATGAGTGAAAGTGCATTTCTTCTTATCGTAACCTCAGTAGTCATGACTGTTCTGACACTTATCTTTATGAAGCCAATGCTTTATGCCCTGGGAGCCAGTGATGCCACCTATACATATGCAAAAAGCTACTTTACGATCTACATCCTGGGAACAGTATTTTTCATGACGGGCTCAGGGCTTAATTACTACATCAGTGCCCAGGGCTTCCCGAGAATCGGTATGATAACCACAGCCATCGGCGCCATACTGAACATCATTCTGGATCCGATTTTAATGTTTGTTTTAAACTGGGGTGTGGTAGGAGCCGCAATAGCAACTGTCATTTCCCAGATAGTAAGTGCTGTATGGGTCGTAAGATTTCTTCTTTCAGATAAGGCTTTGTTCAGACTGAAAATCTCTGAGATACGTTTCAACAAAAGCATTGCCCGTGAGATCGCCACCCTGGGTTTTGCAAATTTCTTGATGAAATCCACCAATACCGTCACTCAGGCAGCCTGCAACATCATGCTTCGTAACTACGGCGGAGATTTATACATTGGCATCTTTGCCATCATTAATTCCATAAGAGACTTTATCTCGCTTCCGGGAACTGCCATCACTCACGCCTCACAGCCTGTGCTTGGGTTCAATTACGGAGCGAGAAAATACAAGCGTTTAAAGCAGGGAATCCTCTTTGCGTCTGCTGCCGCAAGCTGTTACGGCGGACTTGTATGGATACTCATACTTATCTTCCCGACTTTCTTTATCCGCATTTTCACGCCGGATATGGAAACCATCACGGTGGGAACTCATTGCCTCAGGCTTTATCTTCTGGCCTTTATCTTCCAGATGGGACAGTTCTGTGGACAGTCGGTTTTCTCAGCCCTTGGACAGTCGAAGAAGGCTATCTTCTTCTCAACTCTCAGGAAGATCATCATTATCCTGCCGCTGACTCTGATACTTCCGCTTCACATGGGTGTCGACGGTGTCTTTGCCGCTGAGCCGATCTCAAACATAATCGGCGGAACTGCTGCCTTCACCACAATGCTTGTGACAGTGTACTTCAGACTGCCGAAGCAGGATGGGGAAGAGGCAAGGCTGTAGAGTAGAATGCTATATCAAATCGGAGAAATGTGAGGGTTTCGATCGGAGAAATGTGAGGGTTTCGATCGGAGAAATGTGAAGTTTTGAATCGGAGAAATATTAGGGTTTCAATCGGAGAAATGTTAGGGGTTTCGATCGAAAAAATATTAGGACTTTTAGTCCAAAAGTAAAAAAGCCCGTGTAGGACATAATATGCCTACACGAGCTTTTTGATTTTATGAATTGAAGATCACTACATCTCCAAATACAGGAATGCTTACTTCTGCACACATTTCCTTAAGTTCTTTCAGTGCAATCTTACGTGCCTTATCTAATGTGATAATCCTCACAACCATCTTGGATGAATGTAATTTCTTTAGATCTTCAGGTGATTTTAATGGGTCACCTGCTTCAACAACTGAAATCTGAGATTTTAAGTCATTAACCATCTGATCAGTTATGGTTTTTGAATAATCGGATGAATCATCTCTGGCAATAAAAATGTGATCAATGTTCTTTTGCTTGCAGTACTCTGATATCCTTGTTACAGTTACCGCCGCAGCCTCTTCATCCTTCTGCTCAGTATGACCTCTTAATTTGATGCTTTTGGCAATTCCGAGAAACAGTTTATCTAATCCTTTAAAAGTTTTTTCTTTCCGGTAAATGCATCCGACCAGCTTTATTCCGGTGAATCTTGAAACATCTTCAACCGTCTTAAAATCGCCTGCAAACAAATACACGAGACATAAAACTACTGCCACAGCAAATGCTCCGGCAAATCCACCGACAGCAACATATTTCTTCCAGCTAAGTCTCTGTGTAACGAAATCATCATGATGGATCATGTATTCAAACAGCTTCTGCTCCTGACTGTTGAGTGAAGACTTATTATCTTTTTCAAATGCATTATAGCTGGCAACAAGTTCACTTCCCATCGCCATCCTTGATTGCTGCTGCTCCACCAGTCCCGTGTCTACGCTCTCTGTATAGTTCACTCCTGACTGGGTCAGCTTTACTGTAACACCGATATCCGTTAACTCTGTCACGGCTTTTGATAGTGCCTTGTCAACAATCCCGGCAATTTTTTCACACTGTTCTCTGTTACTTGCCTTGATTCTGAGTTTTACCAGGCCACGGTATTTATTTGAAATATCTCCATTGACAATTATCTTATCCGGCATATCCGCATCAATGATCTTGTCATCAGCTGCTGCGGTACACCGAATACTCAGTACTTCATATGCAAATCTGGGGTCAGCCTCATTTCCAAGAATCAAAGCAATGTCTTTATAATCATCAAGATTTAGTGAAAAATCATTAAAATAATCCACCGCAGTCCGCTGATCTGCCTCAAATACATAGCTTACATAGTAATTTGAAACATTGTTGGGATCCATATTCATGAGAATAGAATGATCCATATAATACTGATTATTTGTAATTCGTTTCCTAAAAGTCTTATAACGATTATATAGCTGGTTGACTGTTTCGATTTCTCCCTTGGTCATGTCTTCCTGTATGGCATCCAGCGTTGTATCAGCATATTTGCTCTCTATCTGCCTGTACTGCCTGTATGTAAGCGGTACTCCTATCAAAAGGACACCCAAAACAAGACCTGCCAGCAGATATTTCCATTTTTGAAAAAAATATGCCAGTATGTCCAGCAGATCGATCACAACCTCATCGTCGCCATTTGTCCCCATTATCCTATTCTCCTACTATATACTCTTGCTTTCGTCATTTATCTCAGACATTCACATGTCATAAGTTCGGTCTCCTCTATAAATGCATGTTTTTCGCCATTTATCTCTGACATACAGATGCAGATCTAATTGGCTCCTAAAATTAAGTAAACCAAACACGATAATACACGAATATGATATATATTTTACTGGATATTCCAGTAAAATCAACCGCGGGTTTAAAATGTTTATATGATGTTCCGAGGAGAATTCCATGAAACATTTATGAAATATTACGAGCGAATCAGAGAACTCAGGGAAGAAAAAAATCTCCCTATGAAGGCTATTGCCCACGAGCTTGGCATCAGCCAACAAACCTACAATGAATATGAAAAAGATTATCGTTCCAGAATTCCGGTCGAGCGATTGATTCTGCTCGCCCAATTTTATGATGTATCCATGGACTACATTTCAGGTGTCAGTAATATTCGGAAGTCTTATCCGAAAGAATAAACCAGCCCGCGTGAGTGGATTATAATCCATTTACGTGAGCTGGTTTTTAATGTTTTTTGATTTGATAGATGCAAATCTAATTGGCTATAAACGTAAGTTTTTCGCCACTGATTTTACAGCCTCTGTCCCTTAAGCTGTTTCGGAATCCTTACCGTCAGATAGATTTCCATGAAATCATGTCCGTATTTTATATCTGCAATTCCTTTCTCAGCCAGTGAAATCAGTGTTTCTTTTGAAAACGGGAACTCATCTGACATTACGCTTTCCTTCTTGCTTACCATCTGGCGCAAACGCTTGATCAAGGCTATTTCTTCATCGGAAAGCAGTTCCTTTACCCTTGAGGGCTTTTCTGAAAGTGCCTGAGATACCAGGGCTGCACTCTCTGATTTATTCTTTCCGGAAGAAACTCCCAGTTTCTTTGCCATTTCAGTCAGCTTCTCTTTGGTGCATTGTCCTAATGCTTTCGTCCAGTCCTCGCACCATTCCGCATCTATCATACCCGGCGCCAGATCATCGTCAAAGTCATCATCAAATCCATTTTCGTCCATATAGTCATCTTCGTAGTATTTTTCTGTGATTTCAAAGAACTCATTGATCAATTTGATTCTTTCCCGCATATTTTTAGGCTCCTGCCATACGGCTTCAAAATCATCTTCATCATAATCATCAAAATCAGGCAGATCGTCATCTTCAGGATCACCTAGATACATGCCTCCGAAATCATTACCGTATTCATTTCTTAAATTTTCACCCAGAATATCTACCAATTCTTCTTCCGTTTTCACGCCGACCATTTTCATAAGTGCAGAAATTTCTTCATCCTTGAGGCCTATTGCTCTAAGCATACTTCCATCCGCCTCGGAACCCATTCTACCCATATCCCTCTGTAATCCCCTTTTGAAATCATTTATATGACTCTTTTTGGCGATTTCAACCGGTACTCCCACTGCACTCTCGAGAACAGACAGTAACTCTTCCATGATATCTCCGGTTACAAGAATCTTCTTAGGTATTCCGTGCTCATTCATCAAATTGGTAAGATAACTGCATACTGCTAAATGATCATCTGATGGTTCAAGCATTTGCTGATAGATCACCAAACCGGTACTATGATCCAAAACAAATAAAAGGTGTGGAAATAACGGTCTGTCGAATTTCTTATCCTCTACCACAGAATCCATGTGTGTAATATCCACTTCCCATAAACTTTTCAGCTTCTTCCATTTTGCGGATTCATTCTTCAGAGCATCATTTTGTACAACAACAGGTAATTTACTAAGTTCATTCTGGTTCCACACAATCATATCAGTCTTCCATTCTGACTTTTCTGATTTATGCACAAATCCATGTCCCATCAAATGCATCCCCCGAGGTTTTAAAGCTTCAATCTGTGGTAATGCTTCGATCAGTTTTTCCAGATACCTGGTTGTATTTATAACATCCTGCTGATCAGGTATGTATGGGCAGTATCCTCTGGCATGGTTCTCAAAATAAATCCATTTTCTTCCTTTACCATAATTTCGTCCAAGTTTTTTGATGACTTCCATTTGCTCCGGAGGAATAACTTCCTTACGATCCATGAACATCACAATGCAGTTTTGCATATACATCATGTAATCGTCTCCGTTATGACCATGTATCTGTAGTTGCATTTCCCTAAAGGCAATATCTCCGAAATAAAGTCCAAAACCATATTCCATCCCGCCGTTTCCCATAACGGTAAAATATCCGCGGTCTTCCTCGGAAAAGCTTACACACACCATTTCTTCATTATCCAGCACTTCCCATGGTTTCATCTCGACATACTTTTCCGCAAAATCATACAGCTTCTTCCACTCTTTTATAGTAGCCTCTTTTCTCATATTTTCACTATCCTTTCGAGTCCACGTAATCAGTAATTCCAACAGCACAAAATCACTACGTGAACTCCGTTAGAAACTTAGCTTTTCTCAGAATTTTACTTTAAATCTAAGGATAAAACAATTTCAAATCGGAGAAATGTGAGACTTTCGATCGGAGAAATATCAGGTTTTGAATCGGAGAAATGTGAGCTTTTCGATTGGAGAAATATTAGGTTTATAGCATCAGTTGAATCGGAGAAAGCGCTTGTACCTGTTATTTCTTGTATTTAACAGGTTTTATTTGGGTAATTTCTTGGGCGATTTCTTGGGTAAACCAGTGGGGACGGTTCTCTCCGGAGAGAACCGTCCCCACTGGTTTCTGTGTAACCTTTTTAAATTACTTCTCATCACAAACCTGGAAGATGTAGAACTTAAGATAGTAGCTGTTTTCATCCTTTGCCCAAAGGATCGGGTGGTCTGAGCACTGGGTGCGGTACTCTACCTGGCGGAGGCGGCGGTGAACTGAGTTGGCTGCCTCCGCGATTGTCTTGGTAAAAAGCTCAGGTGTCATGAAGTGGCTGCAGCTGCATGTAGCAAGGTAACCACCGTCTTTAACAAGCTTGATGCCCTGCATGTTTATCTCGCGGTAGCCACGGATAGCTGCCTTTGTAGCTTCTCTTGATTTTGTAAATGCCGGCGGGTCGAGGATCACTACGTCGTACTTCTCCCCGGCTTTGTTGAGTTTCGGAAGCTCATCCAGCACGTCAGCCACGCGGAAGTGAACCGTATCGGAAAGACCGTTTCTCTCAGCATTGTCGGTAGCCTGCTGCACCGCAAGCTCAGATATATCCAGACCCTCGACAGAAGCTGCTCCTGCGATTCCGGCGTTGAGCGCGAAGGTTCCCATGTGGGTGAAGCAGTCCAGCACCTTCTTGCCCTTGCAGAGCTTGTGGATAGAGAGACGGTTGTACTTCTGATCGAGAAAAAATCCGGTTTTCTGACCGTTCACAACGTCCACCATATACTTAACGCCATTCTCTGTGATGAGAACATCAGTATCGAACTCAGGCCCGATGAACCCCTTGTGCGGCTCCATGCCCTCTTTCTTTCTGACCGGGGCATCTGACCTCTCATAGATTCCTCTTATGTTAATGCCGTCTTCCTTCAAAATCTCGACCAGCTCCTCAAGTATCATCTCCTTAAGTCTGTCGATTCCAAGTGCCAATGACTCAACCACCAGCACATCTTCGTATTTATCAACTGTGAGTCCCGGAAGCCAGTCAGCCTCTCCGAAGATGACTCTGCAGGAGCTTGTATCCACAACGGTCTTTCGATACTCCCAGGCATTCTTCACTCTCTCCCGGAGAAATTCTCTGTCGATAGGTTCCTTTCTCCATCTCGAAAGCATTCGAACTCTTATTTTGGAATTGTGATTTATAAAGCCGTAGCCCATGAAGAAGCCGTCAAAGTCGGAAACGGTGATGATATCTCCGTTTTCATATTCACCTTCATACCGGTCGATTTCATTATCAAAGATCCAGGCTCCGCCCGCCTTGATGGTGCGGCCTTCACCCTTTTTTAAAATGATTTTTCCGTTTGAAACCAAAGATTCTGTCATATTGATCTCCATTTCGTATATTTCAGTATCAGAAATTCGTCCTTATGCGCCTTAAAAAAATATTATATCTGTGTTATGATTTCAACCATATTCTACCAATAACAGACGGCTTTTACCACAAAGTCAGAATAGTAAAACAAAATCAGAGGTATTTACCCCTCCGTGTTATATGTTTGTTATATCTTGTAAGGCTCCATGAAAACTCCCTCGCCGTGAGGCAGGGCACGGGCTTAATGACACGCTTATTGGATTTTGGTATTTCGGGAGGTCAACTATGTACGACATAAAATGTGATACACATACACATACTCTATACAGCAGACATGCCTACTCAACTATAAAGGAAAATGTCATCGAGGCTTCGGAAAACGGACTGGAGCTTCTTGCATCCACAGATCATTTTTCAGATATGCTTTGGCCGGAGTATAAGGATCTCAAAAACTATCAGTATCTTGCCACCGCACCTACGATCTGGCCGAAGGAATGGCTTGGAGTAACCCTTCTCTGCGGCTGCGAGGCAGACATCGTCGGTCTTTCAGGAGAACTTTTCGGACAAGACATTAACATAGACAAAAATATCGTCGGCGACCCCATAAGACCCGCAACCCTCTATGAGCAGGTCACCAGAAAAATGGATTACGTGATCGCAAGCATTCACGGAAAGGCATTTACAAAGGGAGCCACCAGAACCCAGCTTACGGATATGTACATAAAAGCTCTTCAAGATGAAAAGGTATTCATACTCGGGCACCTGGGAAGAAGCGGTCTTGATGTGGATTTCAGAGCAATCGTCAAAGCTGCCAAAAGCCTTCATAAGCTTCTGGAGGTCAATGAGCACAGCTTCGAGTTTGGCGGAGAAGCTGAAGACAGCATAACCAGAAGCCGCTGCAAAGCACTTCTTGAAATCTGCGCCGAAGAAGGCTGCAAGGTTTCCATCGCGACCGATGCCCATATCTCAAACCTCATCGGTCACTTCGAAAAAACAAAGATACTTCTTGAAGAGGTTCATTTCCCGGAGGAACTCATCGCCGGCCTGAACAAAGAGTCATTCCTGAAGGCATTGAAAGAGTCCGGGATAAAAGGACGGATCGTATAAAAATACCGGCTCACGTAAATGGATAATCTCCACCTGCGCGAGCTGGTTTATTCTTTACAAGGCAGCTTGCACTGATTGGTCAGTTAAAGAATGACAGATGCGCAAGTATCATATGGTCGTTTTTTAGAGCATATGCAATCTGTGATTTATCTGTTATCATCTACATGCTTGATCAAAAATCATGGAGGTATCAAAATAATACATGCCAAATGAAGAAAACGATAATTCACCCGGTATGCTCTTTGATTCAGTCTTTAAGACAGCGACTCAAAAAGCCGGACATTTAATGGTAGCCGGTTCCGGTAATGAACATCCAGGCTTTCTCAGCCGATGAAATCTTTAGCAATGGTCTTTTCTTCCTTATCCCATTCTATTCAATACGATTTGAAAACCGTCTTAAAAGAATATCCAGAAAACCATCTAAAAAATTCTCAAAAAAACGAATTGAAAAAATTAAAGCTTCCAACAAAGCCGAGTATGATAGAATATATACAGAACTTAAGGACTGCTATGACAGATTTTTGAAAGCATGTGAGACAGGGGCACTGTCAGAAGACGACACCCGTAATCTTGCAGAGCTTTCAAGAATCATACTCAATTATGTAACACGAAAACTTGATTCAGATTTAAACGAAAGGTTGGTGACACTCTTGGGCGGACAAATAATTGAACTACGACAGGATATATGGTTTAAAGAAGGTGCAAAGCAGCGTGACCGAGATAAGATCACAGATATGCTTCGCAGGGGAAAAACTCCCGAAGAGATTGCGGATTTCTGTGCATATCCCATGGATTTAATCAAAGAAGTACAGGAAGAGATGCTGCCTAAGGTGAAATAATAAAAATTCATCCTCATAATGAATGAGTATGCAGCTAAACCAAAAATCCAAAGTAAATAAGCCGTCGTGCTAATGGAAGTAATCCAAAAGCGCGGCGGCTTTTCATTTAATCATTTAACTCATCCGGTAATTCGGAATAAACCATCATTCAATGCAGAGCTCTATCGGGCAGTGATCCGATCCCATGATCTCCTGGTGAATGCATGCGTCTTTTATTCTTAAGCTCTCCCTGGGAATTGGGAACATAAACAGTGAGAATATAATAGTCCGGAAATTCCGCTGTTATAACACGACCTTCCATATCATGCTCAGGAATCCCCATTCCATAGGTCACATTCAGAGGCTCATCTTTAGTGAAAAGAGCTGTGCCGGAATACCCTTTTTTCTCCGCATAGTTCCAGTACTGATGATACCCCGGGAGGTCCAGTTCTATCTGCCCTTCCTGAAGCTTCGTCTCCTGAAGACAAAAGATATCGGCATCCAGTTTTGTAAAGTCTTCCATAAAGTTCTTGCCCATAATAGCTCGAAGACCGTTAACATTCCAGGAAATCATTTTTTTCATAACAAATTCTTTTTATTTCGCAAAATCTGTGAAGGTATCACGATTTGTAGTAGTAATAACAGTATAAATCAATCGCCCATCGACGCCTTGTGATACAGCCTGTATAGCCCTACTCGACTCTTCGTTCCGGTTTTTTCGTAGATAGCTGCAACATGCCGCTGCAAAACCCGCCTTGAAATGAACAGTGCATCGGCAATCTCCTGCCTCGAATCCTCAGTGAAAATAAGCTTTTCAAATACTTCCTGCTCCCGGGACGTGAACTCATATTCTGAGGAGATTCTGTCAAGAACCTGCTTCCGTGACTTAGCATCACTATCCTGCCCTTCATTTGCCTCAGGTTCTTCGTCTTCTGATACGGTATCTTTAGCGGAGCCTTCGCTTTGCTGAGCCGGGTTCTTATGAAAATCATCTGTTTTTGCTGAAACGACTCCGGATTACTGATATCTTCTCTTTGCTGAGCTAAGGACTCACCAACACCATCTGCGGGTTCTAAGTTGCATTGCCCTGCTGCATAGATCGCTTCAAAGGTCTCCTGAGCCGTCACTTCTACTGCTTCCGGGATATCCTGAACCACTGCTTTTAATGCTTCTGTGGTGTCCTGCTTTGCTGCATACCGAGCTTCCAAACCGCCGCCGATTATTTCTTCCGGTGGCATTTCACTATCTTCCTGAGTCTTCTCAGCCTCTTTCCCGGAAATAAAGCTCCTGGCAATAGCTGCTGCCATAATGCTTACCGACATGATGCTTTTTTTACCATAAAAAAACAGCAGAGGTAGATGGATTCCCACCAATCTCTACTGGTTTTTGTTTTACACTATGACAATTAAATTAAATAAAAATATTATTTTGATCAGTCTTTATTACGACACCTTAAAATATATTTATTCCATTTTCATCAAACTAAGCTGCTTTGCTTGATCTCTCGAAACAAATATAACAGCGGTCACTTGAACCCTTTTATTATCCTCATCAATAAAGAAATATACATAATAATTTCTTACATGCATTTGATGAATCCCATTACTTCGCCAAGGCTCTTCATCTGTCAGCTTGATACGTTCAGGCATTTTATCAAGGGTCTTTATTTCCCTTTTTATTGATTCCATTGTATTTTTGGCCGCCTCCGGTGCCATAAGTATTTCGGAAATATATTTCCTGATACCTTTTAACTGTTCTCTCGCCTGACGAGTAATCTTAATCTTATATGTTTTCATGTATCATGTCTCCAGTTCAGAAAAGACATCATCAACATCAAAAGAATCATCCTCCATTGCTTGTTTAAGTCCTATTGCCATCATACGGTCAAATTCACCTTTTGACATCTCTTCTCTTGACGGCATAGTTATTGGAAGTGTCACCGAAAAAGGGATTCCATTGTGGGCAATAATCTGTCTGTAATACATATCCATAGCTACAGAGCGTGGGATGCCCAAGCGTTCCAGTATTTCTTCCGCCTGTTGCTTTATATCTGTTCTCATTCTGGAATTTACACTTGCAGTTTTGATCGCCATAACATAACACCACCTTTCATTGATTAATATATGCCAAAGTGATGCAGATTGCAATACGACAGAAATACAATTTAATGCAACAAATAGACTACAACTATCATTTTAAATCTTCAAGCTTTATTCACCCATCGATGCCTTATGGTAGATCCTGAACAGTCCTACCCGGCTTTTGGTTCCGGTTTTTTCATAGATAGCCGCGACATGCCGCTGCAGAACACGCCTTGAGATGAACAGTGCATCGGCAATATCCTGCCCCGAATCCTCAGTGAAAATAAGCTTTTCAAATACTTCCTGCTCCCGGGACGTGAACTCATATTCTTTGGAAATCCTGGCAAGAACCTGATTAAATGACTCTGTATCCGTGGAAATATCTTCACTTTGTCGAAGCAAATTAAGACCAGTATCATCCTCTATTGCCGAGGCGCATAGCACTTTAGCATCTGAGACTTCTGAGATATCCTTAACTGACGCTTCATTTTCCAAAGTGTCCCTAATCATCTCACTCCCGACTTCCGGACGAGTGATGATCTTGTCAGTATCACTCTCGGATTCAGAATAGGCGCTGATGCTGTCTGCATCAGACACTACACTCGCATCTGCCTTCCTTTCAGACTCCTTCGATATAATAAAGCTACGGACAATTGCTGCTGCCATTATGGTTACAGACATGATGCCTATTGCGATGATATGCCAGGTTTTCATCTCATTCCATGGAAGCAAAGAAAAAACCACCCCTGCCGTACATTCAATGATCTTTCCGGCACTGGCATAAAGAATCCCGTTTTTTCCAAAATATGGAGCCAATGTAAAGAACTTGAAGTACATATATCCCATGTAAACGCCCAGGGTAATGTAAAATATCACCATGATAAGCATGAGGGAAGCATTATCAGCCAGCAGCACCGGGCATAACATAAGCCAGAGCACAGCCGTAAACAGGGTAATGTTTAAAAAACGGCCTTCCTTGTAGTCACCAATCAATCCCGCAAGAACATACCCGGGTATCACAAAGAGCCTCGGCCATGCGTAGGCACTAACCGCCTGAAAATCCGTATCCACCATTTTTCGGATAAGCCAGCTGTCAAAATACGAAAAAAGCACCACCGCCACTATAGAAAGTATAACAGCTGTACCCAACAGGTTCTTTTTTCGGGAAAAAGCTTCTCCTGACACAGTATAATCCTCAGGGAGACATTCGAGTATTATCCACTGCCAGGAGTTTTTAACTATCGGAATCAATGTGATTCCACCTGTTATGATAAGAAGGAGTAAGAGCAAATTGTTGTCTGCAAGTATCTGCACAAAATATTGAAGTATATAGACAGCTACGGCCCCTGTGGCTATGGTTCTCCCCACCAACCCTGTTTCAAGAAGAGCAGCTGAAACAAAATAGTGAACTGAGCCTCCCAGTATACCAAGGAAGAAATAGACTATAGGCGCGAGTACGAGAAAAGCGAAGGAACTCGGATATAATATGATGATAAATGATCCGAGATAAAAAAGCACCGCTGAAACCTTGAGATATATGGACTTAAGCTCATCTTTTCCAAGCCTTCTCCAGAAAAAGGCATTAAACAGGATCCCCGCAACGAAAATAAGCTGATCCGCGTAATACATAACGAGGTGATAATCTCCACTTATGTATCCGACTGAATTCTTATTGGTCATTGTAGATATGGTAATGAATATATATAAATGAGTCGCCCGACAAATGGGGCGCTAGAACCTTGAAAACCTAATACATTACCTTTTCTAAATAGTATAATAGAGATAGGATCTGTTGGAGGTATAGTTTATGTCATTTGCAACAAATTCATCTCAGCAAATCAGCTTG
>JAGAXP010000117.1 GCA_017940955.1 Oribacterium sp. | reverse complement strand
GAAAGATTGCGTTACAAGCTGCCGGTGAAGGAATAACGATAAATCAGTTTGTAAAAGGGCAATAGATGACGAGTTGACTATACTTGAAGGTTAAACCGGAAATGGAAGAACAGAGGAAAACATTTTGAAAACAATCAGCATCGTAGTGCCATGCTACAACGAGGAAGAAAACGTGGTGCCGCTTTACAACGCGATAAAAACCATGTTTTTGGAAAAACTCCCTGAGTACAAATACGAAATAATCTATATAGATAACGACTCCAAGGACAGGACCAGAGAACTGGTGAGAGGGCTCTGTGCTGAAGACAAAGACGTAAAGGCCATCTTCAATGCAAAAAACTTCGGACAGTTCAACAGCCCTTACTATGGCATGCTCCAGTCAACGGGAGACGCCACCATGCTTATGGCGGCAGACTTCCAGGACCCAGTGGAGATGATTCCCGAGTTTGTGAAGGCATGGGAAGAAGGCTATAAAATAGCCATTGGTGTAAAGACACGCTCACAGGAAAACCCGCTCATGTACTGGGTGAGGGGCATCTACTATAAAGTCATAAAGAAGATGTCATCCGTTGATCAGATAGCCCAGTTCACAGGTTTCGGTCTCTATGACAAGGCATTTATCAATGTCATGCGAAATCTCAACGACCCTACGCCTTTTCTTCGCGGAATCGTGGCAGAGCTTGGGTTCCGCCGGAAGGAAATACCATACACCCAGCCGCGCCGCCGGGCAGGCATAACCCACAACAACTGGTACTCCCTTTATGATGCAGCCATGCTGAGCTTCACCAGCTACACCAAGGTGGGCCTCAGAGTGGCAGTATTCTTCGGAGGAATCTGCAGCGCCATCAGTATGGCTATAGCGGTTATCTATCTCATCATGAAGCTCATCTGGTGGGACAGATTCCCGGCAGGTATGGCGCCCATGCTTATCGGCATGCTGTTTTTAGGCTCCATTCAGATCTTCTTCATCGGACTTTTGGGAGAGTACATCCTTTCCATCAACCAGAGAGTCATGAAGAGACCGTTGGTTGTTGAAGAAGAAAGGCTCAACTTTGGAGATGAACCGAAATACCGTGGTGTAAAGGACATGGAGAAAGTCAGAAGGAAAGAATGATGCGTTATAAAGTAGATGTTGCAGTACATAGAGAAGGAAAGATAACCTTCCTTGGCTGGGCATTCGGTAAAGATCCGGAAACACCGGTGAAATACAGTGTTTTAGACGGGAACGGAAAAATAGTGGAAGGAACCGTGGTTGAGTCCGTGAGACGTGACGAGGTTGTGGAAGCCTTTTTCAAGGACTATGAAAAGGAGCACGGATCCATAAACAGGGAACTGGGCTTTGACATTAACACCCCCTATCAGAAGGGAGAGACCAGATATCTCGTTATCGAGGTGGACGGAAAGACCAAAAAAGTAAAGTTTGACGACGGTATACTTGAGGCCTTCAATTCCGTTGCCCACAAAAAAAGAGAGAAGCTCATGGCTTTGTTCCACTGTGAGACGGTGGAAGTGGCGTGGGACTATTTTAAAGACCACGGCTTCAGGGCTCTCTGGAAGAAGAGTCTTCACCGTCTGAAGGGCATACAGGAAGATTACGATTATAATGAGTGGTATAAGAAGGTAAAGGTAACGGAGGAAGAGCTGGAGAAGCAGCGTAACACCATTCTCCCGGTTCAGCCGAAGTTCTCCATAGTTATCCCTGTATACGCAACTCCCGAAAAGTTCCTGAGGAAGATGCTCTTATCCATAGCGGATCAGACCTACAGGAATTTTGAAGTCTGCGTGGCGGATGCCACACCCTACGAAAAGTACACAAAGGCTGAGGCTGCGGGAAAGCTCCCTAAGGAGGTTCTTCAGGAATTCAAGGACAGGGATCCCAGATTCAGATTCAGAGTGTTGGAGCAGAATCTCGGTATTTCTGACAATACCAATGCCGCCATCAATATGGCAGAGGGCGACTTCATCGTATTCGCAGACCATGATGATGAGCTGGAGCCTGATGCACTCTTCGAATGTGCAAGGACTGTAAATGAGCATCCCGACGCCGAGATGATCTATTCCGATGAGGATAAGATAGATTTTGAGGACACCTACTACTTTGAACCTCACTTCAAGAGTGATTTCAATCCGGACCTTCTTCGCTCGGTTAACTACGTGTGTCACCTTCTGGTGCTGAAAAGAAATCTTCTCGATGCCATAGCAGAGACAGACGAGGACGGAAACAAAATCTACGAGAGAAAGGCCTATGACGGAGCTCAGGACCACGACCTCATTCTGAGAGCAGTGGAAAAAGCTCAGGAGATGGAAAAGGTGAAGACCGGGGGAGACCCCGAAAAGCTTTCGGAAGAAGACAGAAAGCTTCTCAGAGAGGGCCGATTCACAAGCTCCAACATCTGTCATATTCAGAAGTCACTCTATCATTGGAGATCACATCAGGCCTCCACTGCACAGCATCCGGAGGCAAAACTTTATGCCTTCGATGCGGGAGCAAGAGCGGTCTACGATCACTGTAAGAGACTGGGGCTTCCGGTAAAGAAGGTGGAGAAGGGCATTACCTACGGCTTCTATCATACGGTTTATGAAAACACTCAGCCTCTCATATCCGTCATCATCCCTAACAAGGACCATACGGCGGACCTTGATAAGGCAATTCAGTCTCTTGCGGGATCCGACTATAAGAACCTAGAGTTCATAGTGGTTGAGAATAATTCTGATCAGGAAGAGACCTGGAAGTACTATGCTGATATACAGAAACAGTACCCTGTTGACGGTTACATCGGGGAAACAGGAGAAGAGATAAAGAAGGCGGGACAGACAGAGCTGCCGGAATCTGCTGCGACTGCTGCCACTGACATCCACCTTGCCAAACCTACAGTACGGGTTGTGAAGTGGCAGGGTCCGTTCAACTATTCAGCCATCAACAACTTCGGCGTGAAGTTCTCAAGAGGAGAGTATATCCTCTTCCTGAATAACGACATCGAGCTTATAGAGCCGGATTCCATAGACGAGATGATAGGCTATGTGCAGCGGGAGGATGTGGGTATCTGCGGAGCCAGACTCCTCTATCCGGATGAAGATATCCAGCATGCGGGAGTCATCATGGGGATGGGAGGCATCGCCGGTGCGGCATTTGTACGCACCCATGATGCGGAACTGTCCTATATGCACAGAGCCAAGTGCGTTCAGGACTATTCATGTGTGACCGCAGCCTGCCTTCTCACAAAGAGAAAGCTCTTTGATGAGGTGGGAGGCTATACGGAAGAGCTTGCTGTTGCTTTCAATGACGTTGATTTCTGCATGAAGATAAGAGCTCTCGGAAAGCTTGTGGTCTATAACCCCTACGCAAAGTTCTATCACTATGAATCAAAGTCCAGAGGCCTGGAGGATACACCGGAAAAGGTGGCCAGATTCAACAGCGAAATAGTGAAATTCGCAAAGCGCTGGCCTGAATGCCTGAGGTACGGAGACCCCTACTACAATCCGGCCCTTACCTTCATGAAGTCGAACTTTACACTGAAGAATCTTGACAAGGAAAAGGTAGGAGAACCCTTCAGGATGGATATTCTGAAGGACATAGTCTGAATTATCAAAGGACTGAATCATCAAAAGAGGATGTTGAATAAGCACCCTCTTTTTTTATTCCTGAAAAAGCCGTCACAAACGGCACCGATGTTCTTGCATGGGCTATGGGGACGGGGTTGGTGGGTCATGGGCCATGAACCCCGTCCCCATAGCCCGGAAACGACACCCTATTTGGTTCAATTAAGAAAATTCTAATATCATTTTTGTGGAAATTTCTGAAAACGGGAGTATACTTCCATTATGATTAAAGATAACCAACAATTTTTAAACCACTTTCATGTGGTTCTCGATGCGGTGGTCATCGCCGCAGCTTATGCTTTGGCGTGGTACCTGCTCATAGCATCGCCCATTTTCCCGGAGGGACACGGTGTACTCCCGCCGGATGTATATTTCAGGGCTCTCATTCCGGTGGTTCCGGGATATATGATCCTGTATTGGGTGTTTCATCTGTACGAACCCAAACGGACCAGGACAAAAAGAAAAGAGTTCATAAATATAGTTGAGGCTAATGTTGTTGGCCTCATGATTTTTGCGTCCATACTTTTCGCTTTCAGACGTTCGGGCTACTTTGCCAACTTCTCCACCAGGATGATCGCAACCTTCTGTGTATTCAATATCATTTCCACCACAGTAGAGAGATTCGGTATCAGATTTATCCTTACCAGGATGAGAAGAAAGGGCTTTAACCAGAAACACATCATGCTCGTGGGCTTTTCGGATGTTTCGGATCTGTTCATAGACGCCTGCCGCAGAAATCCAGACTGGGGTTATAAAATCTACGGAATAGTTGATGACATTGCAGAGACCGGCGCTTCCTGCAAAGGCGTAAAGGTAGTGGGAAAGATCAGGGATCTGGAAGAGATACTGGCAGGCAACACCATAGATGAGATAGCCATCACACTTCCTCTTGCGGCCTACGAAAAGCTGGGCGGCATAGTGGCGGTCTGCGAGAAATCCGGAGTACATACCAAGTTCATTCCGGATTACAACAACATCATTCCTTCACGTCCGGTGACAGAGGATATGGACGGACTGCCGGTCATAAACATCAGAAACGTTCCTCTCACGGATCCTGTGAAGGCAGCAGCCAAGAGAACCATAGACATCATAGGCTCACTCTTCGGCATCATCATCTTCAGCCCCATCATGCTTACGGTGGCGGTACTCATCAAGCTTTCATCCCCGGGACCCATCATATTCAAACAGGAAAGAGTGGGACTTCACAACAAGCCCTTTATGATGTATAAATTCCGCTCGATGGTAGAGCAGAAGCCTGAGGACGAGAAGAAGGGCTGGACCACACCGGGAGACCCGAGAGTCACCAAGATAGGTAAATTCATAAGAAAAACATCCATAGATGAATTCCCCCAGTTCTTCAATGTATTTATGGGAAGCATGTCTCTGGTAGGACCGAGACCGGAGCGCACCCAGTTCGTGGAGATGTTCAGGGAAGAGATACCCCGCTACATGATAAAGCACCAGGTAAGACCCGGCATGACAGGCTGGGCTCAGATAAACGGTCTGAGAGGCGACACCTCCATCCATGAGCGTGTCAGATACGACATCTGGTATATAGAGAACTGGAGTATGGAGCTGGACATAAAAATCATGTTTCTGACCATATTTAAAGGATTTGTCAATAAAAATGCTTACTGATTCTGGGCTTCAACAGATATTGTTTGCCGAATCGGTATATATGTGGTAAAATGCCGATGTTTTGTAAGCTAAAGACATTTTTCTGTACAAGAAAATATGGAATTACCAGAACCCCGGAGTTCCTGCCGGAACCCCACAGATAATGAGGATTGATAGATGGCATTAGACAATGGCAAGGAGACCAGACGTCCCCACTCCCAGGAGGATACGGATACAAGACGTCAAAGGGAACTTGAAGACAGGATAGTTAATGATAAGGACATGGGGGATAAGCTCATGGCAAACGCCGTGAGACCTCAGAGGATGATAAATGCCCCGGAGCTTGGTGCTGAACCGGTCAGAGGGCATAATCCCGAAAGACCGTCCTCCGATAGAATATCTCCAGATAGAATATCTTCCGATAGAGCAACTTCAAAACCGGCTTCGTCTGAAAGGCTCTCTTCCGAAAGGGCGCCCGGCAGAAGAGCTGCTTCTGAAGCTTCCTCCGGAAAAGGAAACGTAAAGAGAGAACCTGTTCGTAAGGCGAAACCTTCGGTGATAACGCTCAATGACACATCGGAAGTTGAACATGACATCGAATTCGCCAAAAAGATGCGTGACAAGAAAAAGAAAGCTGTCCGCACCAAGTACCTGCTCATGGCGGTTGTGGAAATACTGACACTTATTTGTATCTTCGGCTTCGGCTCAGTATACAGATACATGAACATGACCCAGGCTGTCGAATTCGACGTATCAAAGGTACAGAACAACAACATTGACATAACCCAGAAGCAGAAGATGTCAGGCTACTGGACAGTTGCGGTATTCGGTGTAGACTCCCGTGACGGAGGAGTCGGAAGAGGTGCCAATGCTGACGTTCAGATCATCTGCAACGTGGATATGGCCACAGGCGACATAAAGCTGGTATCAGTTTACAGAGACACTTACCTTAAGACCGGATCCAGCAACAGATATGCGAAGATCAACGAAGCCTATGCCATAGGCGGCCCTGAGCAGGCTGTTGCTGCCCTTAACAGCAACCTGGACCTTAACATCGAAAACTATGTGACCTTCAACTGGAAGGCAGTGGCGGATACCATCGACATGCTGGGAGGAGTTGATATCGATATCACGGATAAGGAATTCTACTATATGAATGCCTACATCCACGAGACTTCTGTGAAGGCCGGTATCAACGAGAAGAACCCGGCTGCCAACTATATAAAGAAAGCCGGCCCTCAGCATCTTACGGGTGTACAGGCTGTTGCTTATGCAAGACTCAGATACATGGACAGTGACTTCGAAAGAACCAGACGTCAGAGAGAAGTCATTTCCCAGTGTCTCGACAATGCAAAGAAGGCTGACCTTGCAACACTTACATCCATCATAGATACAGTGCTTCCTCAGGTGGCATTTAACATCGACGCGGGAGATATCGTAGAGCTTGCGAAGGGTATCTCGAGATACAATATCAAGGAGTCCGCAGGTTTCCCGAAGGATGTCAAGGATCAGATGATGGGCAAGAAGGGAGACTGTGTAATCCCTGTAACCCTTGTTTCCAATGTAAAGTGGCTTCACAGCGTTCTTTTCGATGACGAGGACTATAAGGTGTCAAATGCAGTAGAAACCTACTCCCAGAAGATTTCTGATGATTCAGGTTACTATGCGAGCCATAAGGATGAGACTTCAAGCTCAAAGAAGGAAAAGTATACAGAAGAGGAAACAGAAGAGTCTGATGATTCCGAGTCATCCGGAAACAAGAAGACTGTAAAGGAAACTGATAAGGATGGTTATGTAATTACCGGAACCGATGAGGACGGAAATAACATCTATCAGACCGATGCAGACGGAAACAAGGTGAAGTCTTCCGATAAGAATAAGACAAAATCCGAAAAATCCGAAACCGAGGAAGGTGATGAGACTGACGAGGATGAGGATACAGAGGAAACCGAGGCAGAGACCGATGATGATGGCAATGTCATAGAGACATCCAAATCCACAAAGGAATCAACAACAGAGCATGGTCCTGCCGTTGAGGAAACAATCGCGGATAAGGACAATAAGGAAACGAAGTCCTCTGATAAGGAGACAAAGTCATCGGATAAGGAAACTACAGCTTCAACAGATGAGACTAAAAAGTCTTCCGCAGAAGAAACTTCAGGAGCTGTGGTTGAACCGGGACTTATAGATGACGATGATGATGCGGGAGCCGGCCCAAGCGGAGGCAATACAGCATCTCCTGATTCAGCGGGACCCGGATCTATAACAACAGATACGACTGAAATTGAAGTCGGACCTGTTGTGGGGCCCAGCTGATGAGAGATAGCTTATAGGGCTTTAAGGAGTATCTTCATATATTTTGGGAAGATATCAATTTTAAGCCGGAGATGAGACGGATAAAATATGATTATCAAAAGGCATGGATCGTTTGATCCATGTCTTTTTGTTAATTAGCCGGAGGTGAACGCGCTTGATCAAAGCGGCATGGATCCTTGGGTCCGTGCCTTTTCTCTACCTGCAGGGTATTCAAATGTGCTTGGTATGGAGAAGCAAAGCATGGTAAGATATACAGGATAAAAAATTAATTGGAGACAATAATATGGGTAGTTTTAAGACTGCAGCCTCAGGCGTTCAAAAACATGGAAATTCAAAAAAGGAGGCACAGATCAACAGTCTGTTCTCAAAGTTGACCGGAGGACTTACGACGATATATGTCCTGTTTTATTTATGCATATTTCCCTTATGTATGAATGATAAGTATTTTGATATATTGTCATTCAGGTTTGAACTGTTTTGGAAGCCCACGCTTGCGTATGGAATCATATTTCTTGTGATCGGTTTATTTTATCTTTTGTGTGACAGACTGTACAACGAAGGAATGCTCTGCAGAAACTACTTTCAGGGTTTTAAGAAAGAAAAAACCGGGCAGGATAAAGCCGGTAAGAACTTTTGGAAACGTATCAGCTTCGGTTCGACGGATACGGCTATAACCTTGCTTATAGTGTTCATCACTTTGTCCACAGTGCTTGCTGAGTATCCCTATGAAGCTTTCTGGGGAGACAGAGGTAGATATCAGGGGCTCCTTTTGTGGCTTATGTTCTATGTTGCCTATTGGCTTGTGACGAGATTTTACAGCTTTAAGAAGTGGCACCTGTATGCTTTTATGAGTTTTGCAAGCGTAGTCTGTGCCTGGGGTATATGTAATTTCTTTCTCATAACTTTTGGGATGTTTAAAGATGCGAACAGCATATATAAATATACCTTTGTGTCTTCCATAGGAAATATCAATACTTATAGCTGCTTCACGGGAATGCTGTTCGGATTTTCGACAGCAGCGTTTATAAAGGCTGAAAGCCTGGCGGAGACGATTTTTTCATATATTGTACTTTGCATAGCCGGTTTTGCTCAGATAATGGGGATAAGCGACTGCGCGCTGCTTTCAACTGCAATCGTTATAGTAGTTGCTCCGTTTGCGTTATGCGATAATTGGAAACAGATATCAAGGCTTTTTATTACTGCATCTACCTATATTTGTTCCATGAAGCTGGTATCGTTTATAACACAAAAAGGTATTCCGACCATGAATGATCAGGATCCGGGATTACAGATAATACTTGCGGGAAAGCAGGGATTTACTGTATTTATGACCGCAGTACTGGTGCTGACTGTGCTTGTTTTGGCTTACACCTTGAAACATAAAGGACAGGGGGCTGCGATAGGTGTAGGTGTATTCAAGAAAACTGCTTTAGGGCTTATCATCATAGCTCTGGGTGTGGTTATAACTGTGCTTGTACTTGCTAATACGGGCGTCAACAGTGAGATGTGGGAGCCATACCGCAATATACTCATATTTAATGATTCCTGGGGAACGGACAGAGGACTGATCTGGAGACTTGCTTTGGAGTACTGGACAAAGGATGCGACCATTCCTGCAAGAATATTTGGCTACGGGCCTGATACTTTTTATATCATAACCATGGACAGATTTATGGGTATAATGCAGGATGCGGGAAGAGGAATGTTTGACAGTGCCCATAACGAATACCTTGAGTACTTTGTGACCATAGGAATAGCGGGACTTGCTGCCTACTTATATCTTATATCTACATCAATAAAGAATATGCTGAAGGGTAATTACTCGAAGTATTACATGATGGCTGTTATTGCATACGCATTCCAGGCTGTGGTAAATATAGCGATACCTATCGTGACACCGGTGTATATGCTTCTTATGTTCGCGGGAATAAGAATAAGTGAAAAAGAACGGAAATAATGTAAAATCATTAAAATGGTTAAGATATTTAGAATTTTTGTGGTTTCTTAATTTATTCTTAGTTTATTGCTTAATAATTTAGTAAGAAATGGAAATCTTTTAGTTATGTACTTCATGAAAGAAGTAGGATAATATGGGTGATGTAAATCGTAGAGATTATATTTATTTGTTTCAGACCCAATATGAAATTTGAGAAAAGACTTGAATTGTATTACGCAGAGGGTTATAATCTCGACGAAACTGAACTTTAATAGTTCGTATAGCAAAAAGGAGAGTGCATTTATTATGAAGAAGCAGACAAAGTTATTCACAACTCTTTCAGCTGCAGCACTTCTTACAATCGGCGTTTCTGCTGTATCTATGGCAGCAGGCTGGGACAACTCTACAGGTGAGTGGAGATACCTCAACAACGACGGTACAGAAGTAACTGATGCTTGGAAGTCAGCAAACGGAAATTGGTTCTACCTCAACAGCGATGGTGTTATGGCAACAAACATGCTCATCGAGGACAACAACAACTCAAAGACACGTTACTACTATGTTGACCAGTACGGCGCTATGGTTAAGAACACATGGAAGGCTGTAGCTAAGGAAGACAGTGATGATAACGAGGCTGAGTACTACTGGTACTATTTCGGATCAGACGGAAAGGCTTACACATCTGAGGATGATCTTACAACTGGTGAGATCAAGACTATCAATGGCCAGAAGTACGCATTCGATTCAGAAGGTAAGATGCTCTATGGTTGGATCAACAAGGACAGCGTTGAGCAGCAGGACAACGATGATGAGGCTTGGAAGACATCTCAGTATTTCTTCAACGGCTGGAATGATGGTCACATGCAGACAGGCTGGTTACAGCTTACTGTAACTGACGATGATGACACTAAGGAGTACTGGTTCAACTTCAAGAACGATGGTAAGAAGAGAGAGAACACACGTAAGAAGATCAACGGTGTTTACTACCACTTCGATGAGGATGGACACATGCTCACAGATTGGACTGTAAAGACACAGTCTGTTGAGGATGCAGGCGGAGCTTCAGCTTCTGAGCTCTACTACGTAAACGGCGACGGTGGTGAGCGCAAGAACAAGTGGGTATGGGCTGTTCCTGATGAGCACTACATCAAGTCAGACTACGATGATGACGAGTACTCATGGTGGTACTTCGGAAAGAACGGCAGCCTTACAAACAACCAGATCAAGAAGGTTAACGGCAAGAAGTATGCATTCGACAAGTATGGCCGTATGCTTAAGGATTTCGTAGCTGTTGATGGCGGTGATGTTGTTAAGCTTAAGGGTGCTAGCGATCACACAAGAGATGATATCATCGCAGGTAACTTCATCGTTGATGATGATTTCACAAATACACTTTCATCTTCTGCTGAAATCTACTACTTCTCAAATGATGAGGAGAAGGACGGCTCAATGAAGAAGGGTTACCAGACAATTGATCTTGAGGATGGAACATATCAGTTCTACTTCAACACATCAAATGGTAAGGCTTACAACGAGTACGTATCTAAGATCAAGAAGTATGTTGTGAACGGTCTTGTTCTTGCTCCTTCAACTGATGATGATTCTAACTACGCTGGTGTTGTTGTTGATTCAAACGGTCAGCCTACAAATCTCGTATTCGGATCATATACAAAGGGTAACATCCTTGTAAACAAGGCTGGTACAGTTGTTAAGAAGAAGGTTAAGCTTAAGGATAACAACGATGCTTACTATGTAGTAAATAAGGATGGTAAGGTTCTTGCTTACTTCGCATCTGAGGATGATTACAACGAGGCAATCGAGTATGAGGATAAGAAGGGTAACACCAAGAAGATCTCTATCAAGACTGCATGGCTCAATGAGACAGATCCTGATGCATATGCAAGAACAGTAGAGACTGCTCGTCAAGCTGCTGAGGATGCTGCACAGAAGTAATAATCATTATTTCGTTTTAAGCGTATAATGTTTATAAAGGATGGCTCGAGGGAAACCTCGAGCCATTTTTTGTATCTTTAAAGAGTAATTTAAAATGAACATATTACTAAAAATATTGTAAAGTTTGAATAATGGATTATAAAGACTAATGATGTTAGGATTTACAGATGAATGAATTGCTCTGTAAATGGGTAAAATAGATGACCCGGATTGGAGAAGGTTACACAAAGGAGATTGGAAGCTAACATGAGAAAGATAAAGAAGATTTTTGTATTAGGATTGATATGTACTATGACTGTTTCTTTTTCCGGATGTAAAAAGAGATATGTTTCTCCTATGGAGGAACCAAATATGACTCGGGCTCCTGAGGACAAGGAATATGAATTCGATTTTGTTCAAATAAATAATGATGTGATTGAAAGTTTACAGGACCAGGAAATATATAGTTTCCTTAAGTCTGTAGATGTTTCAGGTGATAATGACAATAAAGAAATAAAGCTTAATATAGATATCGAAGAAAATGTATCGAATGATGCCATAGAGCTTCTTCTTACTGATGCAACAAAGGCTATCATTGATGCTGCAAATACTCAGGATCTTCGTATAGACAGATATACAGAAGATGATTTCGGTAATCTTTTTAATCTCTACTCATATGATATAAAGGTATCTTGCGGTGAAGAGGTTGTAAGAGAAGAAAATCTTAATAAGGGAGACAGTGTTCCCTTTGACCCTAGCATGACAATCGAAAATGTAATTGGCTAAAGGTAATATTTGATAAGATGGGAAAAAAAGCAGCTGAAACAGTCTCGATCATCATGCCGGCATACAATGCCGGCAAAACTATAAAATCTTCGATAGAGAGTGTAATTGCACAAAGCTACGTAGAATGGGAGCTTTTGATCGTTGATGACAGTTCTTCGGATGACACGGTTAAAGTGGTAGAAGCCATCATTAAAGAACATAAAGAGCGGGATATCAAACTGTTAAAGAATATAAGGAATATGGGGGTTGCCTATAGCCGGAATTATGGAGTGAAAGAATCTCATGGCGAGTGGATAGCCTTTCTTGACAGTGATGATCTGTGGAGTTCCGATAAGCTGGAAAAACAGGTAAAGTATGTGAAGGATCATGAGATGATGGAGGGACTTGTTTTTACAGGTTCTTCCTTTATAACAGTGCAGGATAAATCGCTTGATTATGTTCTCCATGTGCCGGAGAAGATAGAAAGAAGTGAGCTTTTGAAGCAGAATGTCATATCCTGTTCCTCGGTGCTTGTAAGCAGAAATCTGGTACATAAATACAGGTTCCCGGAAAATATCAAAACCATACATGAGGATTTTGTCGTGTGGCTGGGGATACTTTCATCGGTGAAATATGCCTGCGGCATAGACGAAGCTCTTCTTAAGTACAGGATCAGTGAAGGTTCAAAATCCGGAAAAAAGACAAAGGCTGCCCTGATGAACTGGAATACTTACAGATACGTGGGATTAGGGTTTGTGCAGTGCTTGTACTATATGATACACTATGCCTTTAGGGGAGCTCTGAAATGGGCCAGAATAAAGAAATAATCCGGTTGTAAATCTTTATAGAGACGTAAAAATCATATATTTTGCGGAGACGCTTAGAATCCGGAATGAGAAAGTGAAAGATGAAAGTATTTTTTATTAATCCTCCATTTAAATGGGAATATGGAAAGTTTTCGAGAGAATCGAGAAGCCCGGCCGTTGCGAAGAGCGGGGTGCTATATTACCCTTTGTGGCTCATATATGCGGCGGCCTACGCTGAAAAGAAGGGCCACCAGGTTGAGTTTCTGGATGCTCCCGCTAAAAGGCTGGATTTTGAACAAAGCCTTGAGATGATTAGTAAGAGGCTCAGGAAGGGCATATCCGAAGAAAAGACGGGATGCCTTTTTGTAATCAATACAAGTACACCATCCATCGAAAGTGACGGAGACTTTGCCGGGAAACTGAAGGACAGCTATCCTGATTCTTTCATATATATGGTTGGAACACATCCATCGGCTACGGCAGAGGAAACTCTGTCCGTGTATAAGGCGGTAGATGGTATCGCAAGAAGAGAGTATGACTTTACCATAACAAAACTCGCTTCCTTACATGACAGATTTGATGGCAGAGAAGGAGAGTCGTGTGAAGAAGTGAGGGCAGAGCTTGATAAAGAGCTTTCTTTGCTTAAGGGGATCAGCTACAGAAGTCCTGTCACAGGGGCGATAAAGCATAACCCGGATGCGGAGTACATAACAGACCTTGATGAAATCCCCATGGCTTCTGAGTTTATAAAGAAGCATCTTGATTATAAGGATTATTTTTTTGCTGCGGCGGAATACCCGGAGATACAGATATTTACCGGAAGAGGCTGTCCATGCCGCTGTAATTTCTGTGTTTACCCTCAGGTCATGCACGGACATGCTTACCGTTTGAGAAGCCCGGAGAATGTGGCAGCGGAATTCAGATTCATCGCGGAGAATTTCCCTGATGTAAAGGAAATAGTAATTGAAGATGACACCTTCACCATCAACAAGAAGAGAGTGGAGGATATCTGCAGGCTCCTTATCGAGTCGGGAATGAATAAACGCTTCAAGTGGCTCTGCAATGCAAGAGTCAACACCCTTGACCTTGAGACCATGCGTCTAATGAAGAAGGCGGGCTGCAGGCTGGTTATTCCGGGTATCGAGAGCGGAACTCAGGAGATCCTTGATAACATCAAAAAGGGAACTACCATAGAACAGGTGAAGTCATATATCGGAAATGCGAAAAAGGCAGGACTGCTTGTCCATGCCTGCTATATGGTGGGTAACCGCGGAGAGACAAAGGAGACCATGGAGAAGACACTGGAGCTTGCGCTCAAGCTTAATACAGATACAGCCCAGTTCTTCCCGCTGATACCTTATCCGGGAACTGAAGCCTACGAATGGGCAAAAGTTCATGGGTATATAAAGAAGGATTATACTGAGTACTGTCGTGAAGACGGAACCCATAACTGTGTTCTGGACCTTCCGGAGCTTAGTGGTGAGGAAATGGTAAGCTTCTGTAATTACGCAAGAAAGAAATATTATCTGAGACCGGGCTATATCCTGCATCGCCTGTGGACGGGACTTAAGGACCCCAACGATCTCAAGAGATCCTTCAAGGCTTTTTTGAATTTCAGAAAATATCTATTTAAGAAATAGTGATAGGGACTATAAACAATATTGAATATGACTAAAAATGATAGTATAAAAGCAAAGATTAAATGGATATATACATGGATAAGTCTGGCCATCGCCTTTTTCACGGCGGCAGCTATCTGGTACTGGAATGTGGCACCGGGCTGGAGCGAGGGCTTCTTTGGGCTTAGAACCCTTGTACTGGTCGGAATCATGTTCTGCATAGTATATTTCTTTTTTGCGAAGATGTACGATGCTCACAAGATAGGACTGTACAGACTGCAGGAGCTGTCATTTTCCCAGATGCTTGCATACAGTATCGGAGATTTCTGCCTCTTTGTGGCAACCTTCTTTTGGTTCCATAACTTCAGCCGTATAAGTTTCAGATTCTTCCTGTTGGGATTTGGTCTTCAGCTTGGAAGCATACTGGTGATTACCTTCATATTTAACAGGCTCTATGCAAGATTCGATGAGCCGAGAAGAGTGATGGTGGTCTATGGAACAGAGGACTATAGGCGTCTTATAGAAAAGATGAAGGAGAAACGCAGACGCTACGATATCGTGGAGGTATTTCATGAATCAACGGAGCTTCACAGGATATATGAATGCTTAGGGCTCTGCAAGGATATCTATCTCTGCGATGTTTCCGCTGAAATAAAGGAAAAGATACTGCTTTACTGTGATGCCCATGGAAAGGATGTTCATATATCTGTGGATATCACGGATCTCCTCACCTTCGGCAGTGAGGTGTCTCACACCTTTGATACGCCCTTTTTCCGGAATAAAAAGATGCCGGAGGCCTGGTACTATGGCGGAGTGAAGAGAACAGCGGATATTGTTATCGCTCTTTTGGCATTGATAATCCTGTCACCGGTGCTGGTGATCACAAGTGCACTGATAAAGCTCTATGACGGAGGTCCGGTTCTTTACAGTCAGAAGAGGCTGACCAAGGATGGAAAGATTTTCGACATCTACAAGTTCAGAAGCATGAAGGTGGATTCGGAAAAGGGCGGAGCGAGACTTGCTTCTGTGAATGATGACAGAATCACACCGGTTGGAAGGTTTATCAGAAAACTGAGGATAGATGAGCTTCCACAGCTTTTCAACATACTGAAGAATGATATGTCTATTGTAGGGCCAAGGCCGGAGCGTCCTGAGATCGCCGAGCAGTATGAGAAGGAGATACCGGAGTTCAGTCTGAGACTTAAGGTCAAGGCGGGACTCACAGGCTATGCTCAGGTATACGGAAAGTATAACACCACACCACTTGATAAGCTGAAGCTGGACCTGATCTATATAGCACAGCGCTCGGTGCTCTTTGATCTTCGTATTTTGTTTTATACAGTGAAGATCATATTTATTCCGGAAAGCTCTGAGGGGGTTAAGGAGAATCAGGTGACAGCGCTGAGAGAAGTAGAGACGGAAAATTGTTAATGAATTTCAGAAAATGTACAACGTGCCCTGCAGACGGGAATGAAAGGGTTGTAACCCATATACACGGATAAAGAATTTTTTGGTATAATGAGCAGATTGAGTGAATTCTCGGTCTGCTTTTTTTAGAGTATATATATAAGCCAAAGGAATTGTTCTGATAAAATATAAGGTGATAGTACAGATTTATGAAGAAAGTTGTAGTCCTCATGTCCACCTACAATGGTGAGAGATATCTGGAAAATCAAATAGAGAGCCTGTTGAACCAGAAGGGCGTGGAAGTCATGATTCTGGCGAGAGATGACGGGTCAAAGGATAGGACACCGGAAATACTGGAAAAATATAAGAGAGAGAATCGGGCAGATACAGCAGAAGCAAGCTTTGATTATTATGTAGGGCAGAACCTTGGCCCTGCCGGAAGCTTTCTCGATCTCATGAAACATGCTCCGGAGGCGGATTTTTATGCACTTTGCGATCAGGATGACACCTGGCTTCCGGACAAGCTGAAGATAGCGGTGGATGCCATAAAGCAGCATATAAGTGAAAAGAAGATTCCTGTTTTGTATTACGGCATGCCACGATTTTCGGACAACGATGGGAACCTGCTGAAGGGACCAAAGGGGATCTATGAAAAATCACTGGATTTTCCCTCATGCCTTATCAAAAGCAACTCAACAGGCTGCACCATGGTTTTTAACCGGGTGTTGCTTGAACTAATAAACAGAAAAACTCCGGGACCTATGACCATGCACGACGAATGGCTTCACAAGGTGTGTCTCGCGGTGGGAGGTCAGCTCATATATGATGAAGACGTGCATATACTATACAGGCAGCATGGCGGGAACACCATCGGGGGACAGCTGTCTGTTTCAAAGGTCATGAAAAGGTACTGGAAGACACTTACGGAACCGGACTGCATACGCAGCAAGTGCATCAAGTCAGTTGTGGACTGCTACGGGGATGAAATGAATCCGAAGAATCGCGAAATGGCCGCGGAAGTGGCGTTCTATAAAGAGAGTTTCAGAAACAGGGTGAGGTTGCTGCTGGATAAAGATATTAGAACTGAGTATCCAAAGAGAAATATCCTGTTTAAACTTGCGGTACTTTTGGGGATATTCTAAGTGGACCAAAAACAAAAAGGGGGAAAAGTGAAGCCTTTAGCATTATATTTGCCACAATATCATAGGATTCCGGAGAATGATGAATGGTGGGAAGAGGGTTATACCGAATGGACTGCCGTACGAAGAGCGAAAAGCATGTATAAGGGACACCTCCAGCCAAAGGTTCCTATGAATGGGAGATATTATGATCTCGTGAAAGATGGAGTTGAAACCTGGACCTGGCAGGTCGAGCTTGCAAAAAATAGTGGTTTATATGGATTCTGTATATATCACTACTGGTTTAACGGGAAGCTGCTTCTCGAAAAACCCATGGAGATCCTTCGGGATAATCCTGAGATAGATACACGTTACTGCATTTGCTGGGCAAACGAGCCCTGGGCCAGAACCTGGGATGGACAGGCAACTTCTGTTCTTATGAATCAGGTTTATGGTGGTGAAAAGGATATAACGGATCACTTCGACTATCTGCTGGATTTCTTCAAGGATCCAAGATATATAAAGATCAACAACAAGCCGGTGGTTAATCTCTACAGAAGCTGTAACATCACTTATCTTAAGGAAATGATAACAATCTGGAATGAAAGGGCCAGAGCCAACGGCTTTGACGGCGTGTACTGGGTGTCGGCACTGACCTCCGAAAAAAATGACCAAAGAAGGGAACTGTTTGATCATTACTACTATTTCGAACCGGGATATACATTAAAAAATGACATGGATTTCCTTGGGAGAATGCAGTATCTTTCACTGGTGGAAATCCGGCATCTGGCAAATCTTTTCAGAAAAGAAAAAACTGTTGAGCGAAGAATAGACATTAACATACTCTGGAACAGAATGGTGAATAGGACTACCGATTCCGTGATTAGTCCCGGAATAGTGGTGAGCTGGGACAATACCCCGAGAAAAAAGGACAGGGGAACTGTGATCTACAATTCCACACCTGAAGGATTCCGGCAGGTTCTGGAGAAAATGGAAGGAAAGTATCCGGAAAACGAGTTTCTGTACATAAACGCGTGGAACGAGTGGGGAGAGGGTGCGTACCTTGAACCTGACGAACAGTTTGGAAATGGGTATTTGGAAGCGCTAAGTGGGCTATGGGGACGGGGTTAGTGGCCCATTTCAGATCTACTAATGGGGTGGTAATGCCGTCTGGCCGCAGATTCGCTTAACTGTTGTCACTGAAATATCCATTACTCGTGCTATCTGCTTTACTGTCAGCCCTTTTTCTCTTAATAATCGAACATATGCATTTCTTTTTGTTTTTTCAAGTGTGGATGAATCAGAAGCGGATGAGAGATGGGTTACAGACTTAAAAATCGTAAGAGCTTTTTCGTCTGTTAGGAAGTGTTTTGTCTCACGGTGATCATTTTGAAAAAGAGTTTCATCATGGGAATCAGACTTTTTGGCAAAATAATTAAGTAAGGAGTCCTTTGAGCCGGCGATTTTATACGCAAATGATACGCTGACCAAAGGATTTTTTGCACCATAAAACGCATTAAAGCTGCTCCAGCGATATTCTGATGCATAACGACACATATTTGCTTTGACTGGATTGTTGTGAATATATGAAAGTGTAGACAAAAAAGCGTGATTACTTTCGACAGTTGTACTATAGAAACGTTCTTGGAAAAGGTGACCACTGCGAAGATATTTATTGTTATACCAACGGACAAATATCGTTCCAAGGCTTTGGAAGAAACTTGATAGTTTGTCATCCGGAAGATGAATCAATAAATGGATATGGTTGTCCATGAGACAATATGCATATATATCAATATCATATTTCTTTTTACAATCGGAAAGAATAAAAAGGAATTTCCGGTAATCAGAATCTTCTTCAAATATGATGTGCTGATTGACAGAACGAAGTATGATATGATAAATGCCGGTTGAGCTCAAGACTCTGGCTTTTCTTGGCATAAATCAACTCCTAGAAGATGTAAGAATATAGATTGTCAAGACATTGACTTGGTAGATTATAACTTTAAAGGGGGACGAGTGCAACATGAATTGAAAAATGGGCCATGAACCCCGTCCCCTAGGCCCAACTTGACTAAAGAAATGGTGGTGAAAATATGTATGCTGATATGAAATTTGAAAAATGGACCACGAACCCCGTCCCCAAAGCCCATAGCGAAAACAAAATACTCACCGTATCGGTGGCAGCATACAATGTTGAAAGCACGATTGAGAGAACACTGGATTCACTGGTGAAGGATGTGCCGGAGGAAGTTCTAGATGCTCTTCAGGTAATTGTGGTAAATGATGGCTCAAAGGATGGAACACTTAACATAGTAAAAAAGTACGAAGAGAGCTATCCCGGGACCATCCGTATCATCGATAAAGAGAATGGAGGATGGGGATCCACTGTTAATGCTTCTCTCCGGGAAGCAAATGGCAAGTACTTTAGGCTACTTGACGGCGATGATGCTTTTGTTACCGATAATCTTGTGGATTATCTTAGGTTTTTGAGTGAATCTGAAGCGGATCTGGTTTTGACACCCTTTATAAAGCGATATCCGGATAAAGATATAGTTGAAACCCACCATGCAGAGATAGGACAGAAAATGGTTACCTTCTGTGATCTTGATGTAAATTCTGATCTCTACATGCATGGGATGGCGATAAAGACAGACCAAATGCGAAACATCGGCTTTGAGATAACGGAAAAATGCTTCTATACAGACAACGAGTATGTATTCAAGGCAATAGTGGCAGCTGATTCGATCCAGAGATTTGAAAAAAATATATACATCTATTATTTGGGAGTCACAGGACAAAGCGTAGGATCAGAAGGACTTAAAAAGCATCATACAGATACCACTAAGGTGCTGTCAAAGATGTACCGGATATATAAAGAATTCCTGAATACTCCTGAGGTGGAATATGAGGAGTACAGGTGTTTCGGAAATAATGAAAATACGGTTTCCGCAAGTGATGCAAATGGAAGTTCTGCAAGTTGCGTAACCATTAGCTCTCACACCGCGAAGCTTCAGTTCCTTCAGAAAGGTCTTGCTTTCATCGCAGATCTTGTATTCGTAGCCTATCTAGTAACCGGTACCCCGGAGGCAAAATCAGAATTAAAGGCTTTCGACGGGGAACTTAGAGATAAATACAAAGAAATCGACTGCTTAATCCAGCGCAACAAGAAAATCAGAGTACTCAGAGCTTCGGGATTTTTGATGTTTGGTGTATTGTCAAAGCAAGTGGTAAAGAGATATTCATAAATGTATCTTCCATATGGGCTATGGGGAATAATGGCAAGTCTAGCGGGAAAGAGAAACGCATAACACCATCGCCCTGCGGCATATGTACACTCACTTGAGCTAAAGTAATTGATATAATATAAAATAAGTAAACTAACCAGAGGTAACAAAACAGATGGAAAACATAAAAGAAACTAAAGGCTTCTTTCCTATAAATGAGAAATATAGAAAAGTCATAAAAACAGCAACAGACTATCTGTTTTATTTCACTCTGGGCTTGTATTTCGCTCTCGGCATAGGCTTCAACTCCATGGCTCTTGCTTTGCTAACCCCGAGATTCTTTATTTATGCAATGGCAGGTGTTCTTGGTCTCCTGATGATGAGAGAGGGCATTAACTTTTTGTTCGTAGAGAGGTATGGTTGGTTGGATTTCCTGGGACTTGCCATCTGTCTCCTGTTCAGTTACATAGGAGACAGGGTGGACTCGGCCATTGTAGCCTGTACCTACTTCACAGTGTTCGCGGCAAGAAACGTGGATCTGAAAAAAACCTACAAGATGATAGTGATGGTAACCATCATCACAGTTGGGGCCATCTTCTGGGCGGCAGATCAGGGCTATCTGGCTCAGCACCTCTACACTGAAGGGGCGATTTACCGCCACACCTTCGGACTAAACTACACCCTTGCTCTTCCGGCCTATCTCATGAACATAGCCATGCTTCTGCTGGTGTTCAGAAATGAAAAGATCAGTTGGACAGAAATCGGACTGGTGTTTTTGTGTAATGCTCTTTTCTATCGCTGGTGCAAGGGTGACCTTTCCTTCGGATGCACTCTTATAGTAATTATCCTTATGATAGTTGTGAAGCTGTGGCCGAAGCTCATGACCTCAGGCTTTTTCCTATTTAAACTTATAGACCGCATCGCTGTGATCATTCACCCGATCTGCGTGGGCATAAGCTTATGGTTTACCTTTGCCTATAACGATACCATACAGTGGATGAGTAAACTGAATGCCTTTCTAGGAAGAAGACTTTCCCTTCAGCAAGAAGCGTTCAATACCTTTGGAGTTAAGCTGTTGGGTCAGAATATCCAGTTTGTGGGAGCTGGACTTGGACTTGACGGAGTTCCGGTGGATCAGACAGGTGGGGCTTATAATTATGTAGACAACCTCTATATGCTTACACTTGTGCGATATGGCGGTCTGTATTTCATTATCACACTGATCCTTCTAGTAATCATGATGGTATATTGCTACAAGAAGAAAATGCGCCTGTGGCTGTGGATGCTTGCCTTGTATGCACTTCATGCCCTTTTGGATGACAAGATGCAGCTTCTGTACTTCAATTCGCTGATGCTGATAATGGGACAGGCAGTCGGGAATCTTTCTTCCAAAAAGCAAACAGCAGGTTAGACTTGCATCTACATGTCGGGTATAGGCATGAAAAGCATTATTTTTTTGAGGAATCCTAAATGAAGGTTATTTATTTCGCTACAGACAACTATGCTCTTTCAGGCGCCTTTATCTGTCTGGTACAGTTGGCGCAGGAGATGAAAGACAGGGGAGTGGATGTAAAAGTAGTTTTACCTGTAGAAGGTGATGGAACAAAGCTTCTCGTTGATGCCGGGATACCTTATGAACTCATAACATCCTATAACTGGGATATAGCCATAGGTGCGGGGATTAAAATCAAAGCCAAGATACTGGTAAAGTATCTACTGAATCTTCGTGCCATACATAAGATTACAGAGTACTTGAAAAAAGAAAAACCGGATATAGTACATATCAACAGCACCTACTCTTATGTAGGAGCAGTTGCAGCTTATAAACTCAACATCCCTGTTGTGTGGCATATCAGGGAATTCTTTGAAGAAGATCAGAACAATCAGATGTGGAACAAAAAGAAGGGTTATGCTCTTATGAGTAAGGCGTCAGCCATCCTTTCGGTATCACAAGCTCTGTTCGATAAATACAGAAAGATCTTCCCTGAGGAAAAACTCCACGTTATAAATGACGGAGTTGTAGAAAAGAGATTTTATGCTCCGGACAGAAAGATATTCACGGATGATATAATACGACTTGTATGTGTTGGTGGATTATATCGCTATAAAGGTCAGACCACGCTGATAGAAGCGCTGGCGGAATACATGAAGAGAAAACTGTTGAATGAAAAGAACGGTTTTTCTCAAAGTTTATCAAAAGAAAGTACTGGAGAAAAGTACAGTATCTCCCTCAGCCTAGTTGGTGAAGGTACAGAGGAACAAGCCTTAAAGAATCTTGCAGAAGAAAGAGGTATCAGCGAACTTGTCCACTTCGAAGGCTACAGCAGCGAACCGGAGAAGTTTTATAAAGCGGCAGACATCTCCTTCATGACCTCCAAATCAGAGGCTTTTGGGCTTGTCACGGTAGAAGCTATGCTTTCCGGAGCACTGGTCATAGGAGCGGACTGTGCCGGTACAAAAGATATCATTGAAGACAAGAAAACCGGGCTTCTGTACGAACCGGGGAACTACAAGAGCCTGGCAGACGCAATCGAATATGCGCTCAATAACAGAGTTGAGATGCAGCAGATAGTAGATCGAGGAAGACAACGGGCGGTGGAAAACTTCACCACAAAGGTAAATGCAGAGCATGTAAAAGAGATATACGATAAAATCATATATCTGTAAACTCAATTTACTGTTGTTTTGTGGTGAAATGTCATATGTGGGTAACGGTTCAGATGTGGACCAGGAACCCCGTCCCCTAGGCCCATAAACAAGGAATCAAAAGGGAAAACTATGGAACTTAAGCGAAGTGAAAATGCTAAAAAGGGTGTAATGGCAGGCATAGTAAACAGAGTTGTTGCAACCTTTTTCCCTTTTCTGATCCGTACAGCCATGATTCACAAAATGGGGGTGGAGTACCTGGGACTTAACAGCCTGTTTACATCTATCCTTACGGTCCTCAGCCTGTCCGAGCTGGGCTTCAGTAGTGCCATCATCTACAGCATGTACCGACCCGTGGCTGAAAATGACACGGATACCATAAATGCGCTTCTGTACTTCTATAGAAGAGTTTACCACGTCATTGGTTCGGTGATTACCGTCATAGGCTTAGGTCTCATTCCGGTGCTTCACCTGTTTATCAAAGATGATGTGCCTCGGGATATAAACATATACATAATTTATCTGATCTTCTTATGTAATACAGTCATAGGCTACTTCTTTTACGGCTATTTATCGTCCATTCTCAATGCTTATCAGAGGCTTGACATCATTAGTCTTGTGACCAGCTTGAGCCAGACGTTAGGCTACATCTGCCAGCTTGCCGCCGTCATTTTTATATCCAACTACTATCTTTATATCCTTTTCTTTCCTTTGGCAACACTGGCTAATAATTTCCTAACTGCCTATGCGGTGCGCAGAATGTATCCACAGTACAGGTGTAAGGGCAATGTAACAACGGAACAACGGAAAGTTATATGGAAAAGGGTCTATGGCATCATGGTGGAAAAGATCTGTGGAACCACCAGAAATTCCTTTGACAGTATCTGCATTTCCGCCTTTATAGGGCTTTCGGCCACGGCGGTATATAATAACTATTATTACATCATAATGGCGCTTAACACTTTGTTCTATACGGTGTTAAATGCGGTTCAGCCAGGGGTAGGAAACAGTATCGTACTGTATGATGAAGAAAAAAATCTTGATGACATGAGACATATGAACTTCGGCTACATGGTGGTTAGCGGATGGGCATTTATTTCACTTATATGTCTTTATCAGCCGTTCATGATACTCTGGGTTGGTGATGAATATTTACTTCCTGTAAGTTCGGTGCTGTTGTTTGCAGTCTACTTTTATGTTCTCAGGATGGGCGACATCCGAAGCGTTTACGCCCAGGCGAAGGGACTCTGGTGGGAAAACCGGTACTTGGCCATAACAGAGTCGGTGCTGAATCTGGTGTTAAATATAGTATTGGCAAGAGTTTTCGGAATAAACGGAGTTATTGCAGCCACCATCATAGCGCTGTTTGGGATAAATTTCTGTCTGAGCTCAGGGATAGTTTATAAGTATTATTTTGGTCCGGATAAGCTAGGAAGATATTTTCTGCAGCATTTGCTATATATTGTGGTGACTGCAGTAGTATGCATCATCACGGTATGGTTGTGCCGAAAGGTAGAGTATAAGGGCATATGGCTTCTTTTCATCAGGGCAGCGATATGTTGTATTATTCCTGGACTCCTTTACGCGGGTGTCTTTGGTTTTGTTGGAAAGTCAAGAGAATCTGCCATATGGATAAGGGACAGGATGATAAAAAAAGAAAGGGAGAAATGAAAGGCATGATCTCAAAGAAACTCAGCGGTATAGATATAAAGGAAGTCCTTGCATATGCCGTGTTGACAGCTTTTTTCTTCTGGTGGCAGAAATTTTTCCCGGAGCTGTCTTTTGCGTATATTGAAAAGGTGACTTTGGGTGTAAGGGTTCTTTATTCCATAGTACTTGCGGATTTTGTGATCAGTTCAGTGAAGAAGATTCTGGAGCTTTGGGGAAAGAAGGCAGGAAGTGAAGCTGCTGAAATTGGGAAAAAAGAATCTGAAGAAACAAAAGACGAGGTAAAAAGAAGCGAGATATCAACTGGGGAGGTGACAGAAGAGACAATTAGCTCAGTTCCTAAAGGTCAGATTTCACGGTTTGAAAAATCAGTATTAGTGGATCGGGATTCAAATCTAAGCTACATAGGAGACTTCTTATTCTACGCCTCCTTTGCGTTATGCTTTGGTCTCCAACTTATCGCCAGTACAAGATTCCCGAGTATAATCCATTTATTTGCAGGAATGCAGCGCTTAGGCGTGAGCTTAAGCTGTCTTATGGCTATATTCCTTTTTAATAGAAAACCTACCGTAGATATAAAGCTTTTGGTTCTTCAGATCTTTATATTGATAGCGGATATAGGATTTCTGGCGGTTCACGGAGGCATCTGGCTCTATCCAATGATGATCTTTGTGGTAGGTGCTTACGGAAGAAGGTTTTTGCCTGTGGTGCATATGGCGCTTATAGAAAGTGCGTTTGTTATGGTGGCTACGAGCTACTGCTCTTTTTCCGGACTCATCGAAATGGTGATAAAGGATGGTAATAAGCATGGATATGGATATGCAGGACCAAATGAAGCTTCCATGCAGTACATGTTCTTCCTTATGATGTATTTTTTTGCCAGGTATTACGCAGAAAAGAAAAGTGAAAGTCAACAGAAGAACCGCGGAGATGCAGGAGTCTCTTGTTTGAAAGTAGTAAGTGTAAAGGGAGCTGACCCTGAATACCGCGAAGAGGCATTAGACCCTATCCTTAACCCAATAGGGACAAATCAAGCCAAATCTAAGGATAGTGGAGTTAAAGCCGCCAGAATCCTCAATATAGTTGACGCACTCGTTTTATCCTTCGGTCTAAAGTTCATAGTATCTTACTCCTCCGGACGGGCAAGCATAGTTTGTGCGCTGACATTAACAGCAGGAGTAGTGATATACAAGCTATCAAAACTTTATCAGGTGGATGCATGGCCGGAAATTGCAAGAAATGTCATTGATAAAGTATTCCTGCTATTATTTGTTCCTGTTTTCCTTTATGTTGCGGCATTCAGCTTCGCATCATCATATTTCTTCAACGAAGAAAAGCCATATGGCTGGATTTTTAAAATAGGAAAAATATTCAATGTAGGATCGTTGATAACAAGACTTCGTTTGGGAAATCTGGCGTTGCTTCAGTATAGACCATCTATATTTGGGACCTTTATAAGGGAATCTCTAGAGGACGATACTTATTTCATAATTGATAATTATTACATTAAGGCATACATCCAATATGGGCTGATATACTTCATATGTATATTATTGATATTCTCGGTGATTAATTATGCTTTCTGGAAGCGAAAGGAGTATTTTTCGTTATTTCTACTTTCAATAGTGGCTGGACTAGGCTTTCTGGAAGCGCAGATAGGAGAAATGCAATATGATATTTTTCCATTGATCGTGTTCGCATGTGACGTTGGATGTATTGCTTTAAGAAGAGATGGAATATACAATAAAAAACCAGAGTCAAAAAAGATTTCACCCTATAGGGATGTATAAAAGGTTAAAGACATGAGTAGAGATAAGAGATTAAAGATAGCAGATATATTTGTTTTCTTTTTGATTTTTGTTATTGCAATTACTACATTATTTAATGATAATTTCTCAGGTGTAATAGACGCCTTCTTCCTGCCGGAGAAAAAGAACGAGGTGTATTACGATATTTTAAATAAACCCTCAAAACTATATGAAAGTAAAGAATTATCTGAAAAAGGAACAAAAAACCTTTTAGCAAACTATCTGAGTTCAGGTGATAGGGACTCAGGTTACTCGATTAATGTAAATGCAGACGGGACATTTTTGTTTTCGGGAAAATATAATGGGGAAAATGACAATTATGAAAGTATAACACCTACAGGAGTGGGATTTGATCTTCCTTCAGGTGACTATGTCCTTTCGGATGGAGGGGCTTCTTCTGAAGAAAGTATGTATTTGAAGCTTACAGGTGTGAAAAGGATGATTGGAGGCGGTATAGAATATGTTGATATTGCAACCCTTCCCGGTAATGCTTCTTTTCATTGGGACAGAGATTCCTGTTTGGAGTTATACTGCGAGATGGTTATCCACCCGGGAGCTTCAGCAGATAGTCTTAAATTTAGTCCCATGCTTCTGAAATCAGAGGATGCACTTGATCAGGAATATCAGCCCTGCATGGTCGCTGATTTTGATTGGGATGGTAACAAACCGGAAGAGGTTGCTGAGCTTGATAAATATGATATCTATAAAGGCGTTCTTGACTCGGAATTAGTCCCTTCGAATGATTGGGAATTGTTTTCAAAACATTTAAGGTATCAGATGCATGCAGACAGAGCGGTGATCGACCTAAAGGATGGCTCCGGAATTGAAATTCTAAAAAAGGACTACCCCATGGCTACCTATGGAAAGCTTAATGCATCCTTGACTGTAAGCGAGGGGAAAACAATAAATATCTCAGATTATGTTGAGGTGTTAAGAGCGATCAACACAGAGTCTGAGTCGCATGATTCCATTGGCAATGAAAAAGGTGAAGATTTATCTTCTGAGGGATCAGACTTAAAAAATATAAGAGATTTCTATACATACCTTAAGGCTTTGGATAATAGTAATTATGTGATTCTTATTTCAATAAATGGTGAAGGAGTTTCCGCTCTCAATCGGGAAAATATGGAGCTTCTTTATAGACTTGGAATAGAAACAAATCTTGCGGATCATGATAATTATATTGAAGGCAGAAAGTACCTTTTGAACAGTTTTGGTAGTGTGCTTAGAAATGGTAAAGCTGAAGCAGAGAAAGTAGGTGAAGAAAAGGTTGTCCTATACGGCACGTTTTCGGATGGTCAGGAATATATCGTTGAAAGTGCAGGACAAAAGTCAGGAGATTCATGCGCATCTATAAAAATAGGCGGAAATGAGTACGCAATGAATTTTAGAGGCATGAATTTTGTTGTATATGACGAAGAACAACATTTGGTTGTTGACACGGTCTGTTTTGATACTAATTCTGAACTTAAGTGTTATAGACAGGCCGGATAATAAAAGTATTTATATCGGAATTCTTAAGAACACTGCCTGTAATTGTATTTTTATTGAATCATGTTAGAATATAATTAACTTTAAGGGGAGAAAAAAGTGGACAGCTGAGGCTTTCCGCCTTTTAGTTTTATGAAAAGAAAGAAACTTGAATTAGCTATAACCATAATTATCTATATTCTTACTGCCTTTTTGGCGAGTGCCGGTTCTCTTTATGTTTTGAGAATGTATTCAAAGCTTACAAAAGAATTTCTGGATATGAATCTTTGGGTGGATGCAGTCTTACCGGCTGTTCTGGCAGAATGTATCGCTATGTCACTATCGCTTGTGAATGGCAAATATTCTTTTGAAAGAAAACCATTTTTAAACTATGTGAGCTCGGGAATTAAAAGTACGATTTATTTCGTAGGAATCTGGGCTGCTACGCTTCTTATTCAGAAGAACGACATAACTCAGTCCAGACACTTCTTTGTGGCGACGGTAGCACTTCATTTTGTAATTCTGACGGTTCTTTTATATGTTGTGCAAAGAATAGTTATTAGCAGGTTTTATAAGTTGGATTCTGCTACACTGGTTGCCGTCATCACAGAAAGAAAGAATGCCCATAGGGCTTCAGAGCTTCTAAAAAATGACTGGTCCAGGCGTATAGTTGGGATCATGCTTACAGATGATGAAATCACTGATGAGTATGTGGGAGACACCAACAGTAAGGTCTGTGTCGATGCCGGAAAGAGAATGTGGACTGAGAGAGCAAGGGAGGAAATAGATCATATTCCTGTGGTGGCCTATAAGGATGAAATCATTAATGCGGTAAGGGCAGGAGCTATTGATGAATTATTTATCTTAGAGGATGAAAGCTCGGATAATATAACAAGTATGGTAGAAGAATTTGCTCAGATGGGAATCTCTGTACACTTGGGACTTACATCTCTTCGTAATCTTGAAACGAAACTTAGGGGTGAGGATCAGAAATACATTCCCAAGATTGCGTCAAGTCTTGGATACTTCGGCTCTTATCCTATGGCAATCCTTGAACCACCGGTTATGAAGCTTCGATATGAATATGCCAAGAGATTGATTGATATCCTTGGCGGTCTTGTAGGAACATGCATTGCAACAATACTTTTTGTGGTCGTAGGTATCGCCATCAAAATGGACTCTCCGGGCCCCATAATATTTGCTCAGGAAAGAATAGGAAAGAATGGACGTCGCTTTAAGATGTTTAAATTCCGTTCCATGTATATAGATGCGGAGGAACGGAAGGCAGAGCTCATGAAGCAGAATGAAATGAATGGACTCATGTTTAAGATGAAGGACGATCCCCGTATCACTAAGGTGGGCAAGTTCATCCGAAAGACCAGTCTCGACGAGTTTCCTCAGTTTGTAAACGTTCTCCTAGGTGATATGTCCTTGGTGGGGACCAGACCTCCAACTGTAAATGAGTTCAAGGAATACTCCAATTATCATAAGAGGCGACTCAGCATGAAACCAGGAATTACAGGAATGTGGCAGGTTAGCGGTAGATCAGACATAACAGACTTCGAAGAGGTTGTAAGGCTTGATTGCAAATATATTGATAACTGGAGTTTATGGTTGGATTTTCAAATACTTGTAAAGACGGTACTGGCCGTAGTGATGAGGAAAGGATCTGAGTAAAAGTTCCGGCAACAAAAATATATAAAGTAGAGAAACCCGGAGAATGACAAAGATTGTGTTCTCCGGGCATTTTATTGGGGGATTTAAAAGAATCTTATCTCAAATTGATGGCTTGAAGTCCTCGGCAGCTAATAAAACGGGCTAATTGACAAGAGGGGTTAAGAGTATTAACATTACAGGGTTAAACTGTTTTTGAAGGATAAGTTATCAATTCTACTAATAAGACAGTTTTGTAGAGGTGACGATAGATGATAGTTTATGAAATAGGCACCGGTTATACTCCCATACCTGCAAGAATGGGAGCTGCCACCGAAATAGTAGTAGAGGAATTAACTCGTGCTTTAATAAAGAAGAAATTAAGCGCAAAAATAATAGATATTGCAACATCAGATAGGCTTCCGACAGATTTACCTATAATAGAAGTGAATGTGCTGGGATGTTTTAAGGGAACAGATGAGAAACTGGGGTTGGCTCATAAGATGAAACGGGTAGTCTATTCGATTTCTCTAAGTAAGTGCCTAAAAGATATCATAAGGAAGAGTGAGCAAAAAGTTGTACTGCATTTCCATAATCAATATAACCTATTCTTTTTCTCAAAACTGACAAGTAAGAGACTTAGGGATAAATGCCGCATTATATATACCAATCATAGTTATGTATGGCATGGCGATTGGAGTGAAATAGAAAATACTGTTAAGAAACGATATTTTCAGGAAATCGAATGTATGAAGGTTGCCGACAAAGTATTTGTTCTTAATGAGATTGCCCGAGAGAATATTATTAAGCATATAGGCATAAACAAAGATAAAGTAGCCCTGATTGATAATGGTGTAAATACAAGTATATATAGCCCTGCTTCGACAAAAGAAGCAATATTGAAGAAATATAAATTGGAAGGAAAAAAAGTTTTTATTCAAGTTGGATCGGTTTGTGACAGAAAAAATCAGCTTGGGGCTATCCGGTTGCTTCTTCCAATCATGAAAGATGATAAGAATATTGTTTTTTGCTATGCCGGTGGAATCATAGATTCAGAGTATAAGGAAAAGATTGATAAGTTTGCACGAGAAGAAGGCATTTCTGACAGAATTCGTTATTTTGGAGAGATTAAGCCCGGAGTAGAACTAAATGAATTCTACAACATAGGGGAAGCGATGGTTTTTCCCTCGAAGGCGGAGGGTTTTTCTCTGGTTATTCTGGAAGCAATGTCAGCTGGAATTCCGGTAATTATAAGTGAAAAGCTGGAGTTTAAGTTATCTGACGAATGTCTTAAATATAAAGATGAAAAAGACTTCCGTCATATCGTAAATGAAATGATTTTAGATATAGAAAGCAGGAGCAGGCTTTCCGGACGATGCAGAAAGATCATTGAAGATTCATACAGTTGGGAAGCAATAGCTGACGAATATTATAAAGCATGTGAGGATTAAAGAGATGGCTTCAAAGGAAAAGAAACTGAACGGTACAGTGATTGTTACATACCGATGTAATGCAAGATGCTCGATGTGCAATCGTTATAAAGCTCCTAGTAGACCGGAGGAAGAGCTAAGTATCGAAACGATAAAAAAACTTCCCAAGATGTATTTCACAAACATAACCGGTGGCGAGCCTTTTATCCGTACGGATCTTCCGGATATCGTAAGAGAATTATATAAGCATTCTGATCGTATTGTAATATCTACAAATGGTTTCTTTACAGATCGTATTGTAGATCTTGCTAAGGAGTTTCCTCAGATTGGTATCAGGATTTCTATTGAGGGTCTTGAGAAGACTAACAACGAGATACGTGGATTGGAAAATGGATATCAGCGGGGATATCAGACATTGAAGAAGTTAAGAGAGATGGGGATGAAGGATGTTGGATTTGGCATGACCGTTCAGGATAAGAATGCTCCCGACCTTGTTCCGCTTTATGACATATCTGATAGTATGGGTATGGAGTTCGCAACAGCGAGTCTGCATAACAGCTTTTATTTTGTGGAAGCCAAGAATATCATTCATGACCGCCCGATGGTTGCGAAAAATTTTGAGAAATTGATTAATAAACTCCTTAAATCAAAGTCTCCTAAGAAGTGGTTTAGAGCATATTTTAACCATGGATTGATCAATTATATTTATGGGCAGCCGAGACTGCTGCCTTGTGATATGTCTTTTGATACCTTCTTTATTGACCCTTATGGTGATGTAATGCCTTGTAATGGGACCAAAGATAAGGAAGTAATGGGAAACCTCAACACGCAGACCTGGGATGAACTGTGGAACAGTGAAGATGCTGAAAAGGTTAGAAATAAAGTAAGACATTGTGACCGTCAGTGCTGGATGATTGGATCTGTTAGTCCGGCTATGCATAAGTATATTTGGAAGCCTGCCTGGTGGGTGATTGTGCACAAATTTAAGAGTTTATTCAGTAAGAAACCTTATTCTATGTACGAGAACAAAATATGCAGGGATTATCATGACGGTAAGGTTACAAAGGAACAGCTGGATAAGTGCAGTACATGTGACATGTGTGCTGTAGTAAACAATGGGTTAAGTGAAGCAAGTAAGGAACAGCTTAAGAATAAGACCGGTGAAGAAATAGTGGATGCGGATATAGCAGCACAGATGAAGGGGTAAGAATAGGTGGCTACAGTATCTGTTGTAATGACAACATATAATGGAGAGCGATTTATAATTGATCAACTTGATTCAATCAGAAATCAAACAATGAAGCCTGATGAAGTCCTGATTTTTGATGACAGATCTACAGATAAAACATTTTCCATAATAGATGATTATATTAAGAAATACGCATTACATACATGGAAAGTAATTGAGAACGCGGAGAATCTTGGGTGGAAAAAGAACTTTATAAATGCAATGAAAAATGCCTCAGGGGACTACGTATTTCTTTCTGATCAGGATGATATATGGATGCATGATAAAATAGAAGATATGACCAGCATCATGATGAAACAAGAAAAAATAATGATGTTAGCTGCAAACTGCGAAATAATATACAGCCAGGATGTTGCGTCAAAAAAGTATCCTCCGTTCTACTCTATAAAGAGAAAAAGCTTTTATCTTGATTCGATTTGGAACAATAAAGGTGTAGTTTCATGGATAAACAGCAGATTGAAGGAGAAAAAGAATGACAGCGGACAGGTAAAAAAAATAGAGTTTGATACAGGTCTGTTTAGTGTTCAGCGGCAAGGTTGTGTAATGTGTATGAGACGAGAACTTATTACAGATGCACTCAAGTATTGGAATGAAGAATGTCCTCATGATACAGTCATATGGTTTTACGCTGCGGCACATGATGGATTATACCTTTATGAAAAAAAGGTAATTAAGTACAGGCATCATTCATCAAATGCCGGATTCGAAGATACATTGGGATATGGACTTAATGCAAGTTCGGAAAAGAAAAAAATAAAATCTTTATCAAAACAAATAAAGTCGCTTTTACCAATTTTGGATGATGTGGTTGATGCAAATGAAAAAAAGAACATATGCAGGTTAATCTGCGAATACCTGCAATTAAGATATAGATTCCTTGAAAAGAAACAAATTGTGGATGGGATAAAGATTATAAAACAGAAAGGAAATGTAGGCAAACGACAAGTGATATTCGATTGGCTGCTAACATATATGACATGAATGAGGTTATAGCGACTATTGTGGTTCCGGTTTATAACACAAAAGACACATTAGATCGCACTATAGAGTCGATAATCAATCAATCTTATAAGAAACTGGATATTCTTATGATCGATGATGGCTCAGAAGTTGACACCAAAAAACGTTGTGATGAATGGATAACTAAAGATGGCAGAATCAGATGTATCCATAAGGATAACGAGGGGCTTGGTCTTACCAGAAACAGAGGAATCAAAGAAGCAAAAGGAAAGTACATTTTTTTCGTCGATTCTGATGACTATATAGAACAGAATATGGTCGAAGAAATGGTTAGCAAGGCTGAAGAGTACAAGGCAGATATGGTTTGTTCCAGCTTCTTCTTTGACGAGCATGAAGAAAGCTGTATTTTGCAAAAAGGCCTATATGAAGAGAATATAAGAGATTATCTCCTTCCCAGATTGTTGGGGAGGAAGAAAACGGGAGAAGATGATTTTCTTAATGTTTCAGCCTGTACAAAACTGTATTTGGTAGATTTTTTGAAGAAAAACAATATAGTATATAAGTCAGAAAGACAGTACATATGGGAAGATATGGCTTTTAACTTTGATTGTTTATTACATGCTGAACGTATATATATTATAGATAAATGTTTTTATCACTATTGCTATAATGCACAATCAATCACGCATGTTTATGATTCTAATAAGATTGATAGAATAGTGGAAATGTATAATTATCTTAATGGCGCCATAAAAAGCAATAAAATATCCGGGGAGTCATGCGTTAGACTAAATTTTTCAGTAATGGGAAATGTCAGAATGTGTATCAAGCAGGTTGTTTTATATTGCAAAAAGCAGGAAGCTCTCAGAGAGATTCAGAGAATATGTAACATTCAGGAAATAGAAAAGATGTCAAATGAATTAGGAAGAGAAAACTTATCCGGTGTCCAAATAATACTTAATAACGTTATAAAACATAAAAATAACAAAATTATTTATTTGTTGGCGTGGATTCAAAATTATAAAACCAAAGGAATAATTAGTTAAATCGTCTATTGGAGAGAGTTGTGAAGAATAGAGAGAATAAGATATTCTTTTTTGTGGCTTATTGTCTTTACTTTGTATCTTTATTCTTAAGAGATATAGGTGGAGATGGTGTTCTGGACAGTGTTTCTAGATATATGAGGCTTCTATCATATGGCATTATAGCTTTACATTTAGTTATAACAACAAAGTTAAATATAAAGCGAATACTAAAAATAATAATAGTGCTTGCTGTGCCAACATTATATGGCCTTTATACAGGGGACTTATACTGGAGTATACTGACGATTTTCATAATATCATCCAGAGATATAGAATCAGACTCTATATATGGAATTAGCTTTAAGATTTTAGCAATAGGCTCTGCTATAGTTGTTGGATTTGCATTGATTGGGGTGTTGCCGGATAGTATAAACTCGGCTGGTGGATCTAAGCTAGTACTGATAAGGCATTCTTTAGGATTTTATCATAGCAATGTTTTGCCGCTGCTTATTCTATATATGGAGATATATTATATTATTCTTCATAGAAATATACCAAATTATAAGGTTATTATAGGTTTTGCTTTAATCAGTATACTGGTGTTTTCATTGTGCGGATCAAGAAATGCATTTATCCTTACTTGCGGGCTATCACTATTCATATTATGTAGAAAAATGTTTGATGATAACAAGACTGTACTAGGTATATTGTTCATTATATCAAATTGCAGTGTTTTGATTCTTAGTACCATTTCAGTAGCTACAATGTTTTTATTGGGCAAAGGAGGAATTTGGGATAAAATAGATTATTTATTTAACGGAAGGTTCAGACTAGGATACTATAAGATGATACGAGTAGGGCTACATTTTATCAACTTTATGTCAAATAGTGAGTTCTTTTCTGACTCAACAGAAAGTGCAATAGATACAATTATTATTGATAATGGATATTTATATGCAATATTACGATATGGAATTATTGCAATTTTATTTTATCTTATCGTATCTGTTTTGCTTACATATAAAGCAAAAGGTAATTATAGCTTTCTTGTGGCGTTAATTGTGGTGTTTGTATCCAACTTTGTTGACAATGATTTGTTTGATTACTCATTTTTACCATTAATTTTGTTCGCATTCTACGACAACGGAATCGAAAAATATATAGAGAAAATAAAAAGACCTATAAGTAAAAAATCAAATAATAACAGCAACTTGCGGGTAACCAAAGGAAATAAGGAGGGGATATAAATATGGATGAACCTCTGGTATCTGTAATAATGAGTTCATATAACGAGAGTGCCAATGAAATTGAACAAAGCATAGATTCCGTTATAGAACAAACATATAGGAATATAGAGATCATTATTATAGATGATAACCCTGCGAATGATATGCTTAGAGAGAAGCTAAACAGTATAACTGATAGTCGAGTGCATGTTATATTTAACGAAAAAAACATCGGACTTATTAAAAGTTTAAACAAAGCTCTTGAATATGCTCAGGGGGAGTATATAGTGCGTATGGATGCTGATGATATATGTATTCCCACAAGGATAAAAGATGAAATGCAATATCTGCTTGAGAGCAATGCGGATTTAATCGGATCTTACGTAACTCTGATTGATGAACATGGTTTTGTAGTAAAGTCTACTATGAAATTACCTATAAGTAATAATAAGATAAAAAGATATATGAAATGGGGAAGTTGCGTTTGTCATCCTACTTGGTTAGTCAAAAGAGAAGTATATAAAAAACTGGGAGGATATAGAAAAGTTCCCAATTGTGAAGATTATGATTTCTTACAAAGGGCTATAAAGGAAGGTTTTATTCTTGGAAACATCCCTAAGGTTGAGCTGAAATATAGGGTGAGAAAGACAGGGATTTCACAGGCTAATGCAGATGATCAATATCTCCTTAGAGATTATTTGGCTCATTGTAATAGTCACGGAGATGATTTAAGTGAAGAAGAGATAAAGAAATACCTAACTTCTCAAACTTTTTTTCAGAATAAGAAACAGTTAGAAAAATATCACATATTAAAGCACGAGATTAAGAATAAAGACTACGTTGTTAAGGCTAAGGCACTGCTACGTATGCCTGTAAATCCATATTTTTGGAAGGATATTATTGAAAAAATTATGTTGAAAGTAAGAGAAGAATTGTAGTTCTTATAGGAGATAATAACAAATGGAAAAAGGGAATATTTATATTCCATTGCAAGGAAGAATAGGAAATCAACTATTTCAGTATGCTTTTGCAAGAAATATACAGATACAAAATCCGGATTTAAAAAAAATAATCATTGATGATTCTGATGTATTAAGGCTTAAATGGGAGAATTCTCTAGTGTATTATAATCTTCCGAATGTTGAGTATGTTCACAATAACATCATTGAATCTGAACCGGTGTTTTCAAAGGTGAAAAACATAAGAAAAGCGTATCGATTTTTGACAAAAAATAAGGATTATGACAAAAAGTATAAAATAGAAAACAGGATACAGCCATTATTGAATAAATGCGGTTTATTTATTTGTGAAAATGGATATTTAAGTAATTCTTTAGGTAACAGTAACCCTGTTTATTTAGAAGGCTTCTTTCAATCTGAAAAGTATTTTGAGAAAATCAAGGACGATATAAAACAACTTTTTGCACCTGAACAGTTTATAGAGATAGAGAATTATCCCAATATAGAACATATAATAAACAGGAATACGGTTTGCATAAGCGTTAAAGTTGAACATAATGTAGGCAGTAATATGTATAGTGTATGTGGGGTTGAGTATTGGAAGAGAGCTATTGATTTGATTGTAAATAAAGTAAAGGATCCATACTTTTTCATTTGCTCTGATAATGTGGATTATGTATTAGAAAACCTGATTGATCCAGAAAAATATGAATATACATGTCAAAGCAAGGAATTTCCGGTTCATATTTCTTTGTCGGTTATGGCGCAAGCAAAACACTTTATAATAGGGAATACTACATTTGGGTGGTGGGCACAGTATTTGTCAAAAAATGATGATAAAATTGTAGTTGCCCCTTCAAGATGGATGGCAATCGATATGCCTATTGATATCTATCAGGAGGGCTGGCACTTAATTGAAGTATAGAATATATCATAACGTTAGGTAGATTGAGTAAGAATGAAGAAACAATCCATCAAAACTAATGCGGTGCTGAATTTAATTAAAACGTTGATGAGCGTGTTATTCCCACTGATTACTTTCCCATATGCTTCCAGAGTATTACTTCCGGAGGGTATAGGAAAAGTCCAGTTTGCTTCATCTATCATATCGTATTTTAGTTTGTTGGCTACTTTGGGCATTACATCATATGGTGTCAGAGAAGGAGCTAAGTATAGAGATTCAAAAGAAAAATTATCAATATTTGCAAAAGAGATATTTACTATTAATGCACTTTCAACCTTGATTTCGTATGCAATTCTATTTGTTTTAATATTTATTGTTCCTAAATTTTATGAATATAGAAATCTACTGATTGTTAGCAGTTCTTCTATTTTGTTTACTGCTCTTGGAATGGAATGGTTGTATACGGCACTTGAAGATTTTAAGTACATTACTATTAGATCTATTAGCTTCCAGTTTCTGAGTTTGATTCTATTGTTTGCTTTTGTGCACACCAAGGATGATGTACTGGAATATGCTGCAATAAGTGTAGTATCAAGTGTAGGATCTAATGCATTCAATTTTATAAACTCAAGAAAATATATAAATTTCAAGGGGATAAGAGTAAAATTATTGGATTTGAAAAAACATATTGGCCCCGTTTTGATACTATTCATAATGGTTGTAACCAGTAGTATCTATACAATACTTGATACAAGTATGCTTGGGTTTTTGACTAATGATTATCAGGTAGGATTGTACACGGCAGCTACAAAGATAAATAGAATCGTTTTAAATTTAGTGGTTTCAATAGGAGCGGTTTTGCTTCCAAGATTGTCATATTATAAAGGGACGAATGATAATGAAAAATTTCTTAAACTTGCGTACAAATCTGCTGATCTGATTCTTGCATTGTCGATTCCGGCTGCCATAGGCTTATCAGTGCTTTCTGATTGTGTAATTGAAGTCATTAGTGGTGTGGAATATATGGGAGCAGTGCCTGTAATGAGAATAATTAATCCAATAATTATCATTGTGGGGATGAGTAACTTTTTAGGGGTTCAGTTATTCATGCCGCTTCGAAAAGAGAGATGGACTCTTTATTCAGACTTGGCAGGTGCGTTTTGCAACTTATCCTTAAATATGATGCTGATTCCATCCTGCGGTGCTCTGGGGGCAGCAATAGCTTCACTTGTTGCTGAACTGGTTGTTACTGGCGTACAAATGTATTTGGCAAGAAAATATGTATCCATTTCGTCTATCATGCTAGGAATAATCAAGTATTTAATCATGGGTGCGATAATGGGCGCTGTTGTATTATTATCTTCGTCAGTGCAAATGGCCGCTATAATGAAATTAGTCTTTGGAATTGTAAGTGGTTTGATTATTTACTGTGTTGAATTACTGATTACAAAGAATCAATGGGCGATATTAGGGATTTCCATACTAAAGGGGAAAATAAATGCTTGTAAAAAAGGTATTTAGATATATTTATAGAGTAGTATTTCAAAAAGGTTATGGAACCATTGAATGGAAGAATAGATTTGGCGGATTTGGAGAAAACTCTGACATTTCATATCCTGCTATACTTCAAGGTGTTTCTAATACATATATAGGAAAAAATACAACAATTCTTGCAAATTCAAGAATACAGAATTATTCAGATAAAAAGAAAAGCCTTGATGGAATATATATAGGTGATAATTGTTATTTAGGATTTGGTCTTTCGCTATTAAATGCAAGCAGAATCACAATAGGTAACTCTGTTCTTATGGCAAGCAACATCCTTATTAGTTCTGAGAATCACGGAATGAATCCTGAATCTGAAATACCTTATATGGATCAGGAATTATCTGTAAAAGATGTTATTATAAAAGATGGTGCATGGATTGGACAGAATGTGTGTATTCTACCCGGAGTAACTATAGGGATTAAATCAATAATAGGAGCCGGAAGCATAGTCACAAAAGATATTCCCGATTATTGTATGGCTGTAGGTAATCCGGCAAAAGTGGTAAAAAAGTACAACTTTGAAACACACAAGTGGGAATCAGTTTTAAAATGAGAGGGAAAATGATTGTGAAATCCATTGGAGTTTTATATATTTGCACGGGACCATATGCTTTATTTTGGAAAGATTTTTATGATTCATTCGAAGAGAAATTTCTTCCCAATACCGAAAAACGATACTTTGTTTTTACTGATTCGGATGAAATATCATCTTCTGAGGGAAAACGAATCAAAGTTGTGAGGATAGATAATCAACCATGGCCACTCATTACACTATTGAGATTTGGGACATTTCTTAAAATTGAAGAAGATCTTAATAAATGTGATTATATAATGTTCTCAAATGCAAATATTGTTTGTGATGAGATAATTAGTGAGGAAGAGTTTTTGCCACAAAAGCAAGAGAGGATATTTGTAACAACCCATCCGGGCTATTATGGTAAAAAGATTATTGAATTCCCTTATGATCGAAATAAAAATAGTTTAGCTTATGTACCGTGGAACTGTGGTGAAAATTATGTAATAGGTGCAATGTTTGGTGGAACCTCTGAAGGATTTATTGATATGTGTAAAACATTGAAATCAAATATTGAAGAGGATCTAAAAAGGAATATAATTGCAAGATGGCATGATGAATCACATCTAAATAGGTATATTATTGGACGCGATGATGTTAGAATATTATCTTCGGAATACTGCTACCCTTATGGGATGAAAGTTTCATACAAGAAAAAAATATCCGCTGTAAGTAAACAAGCAAAGTTTGATGTTAGGAATTTTAAGGGCCAGTATGATAAAAAAAGTACTATTACCAGAAAAGTATTAGGAAAGCTAAAGAGAAAAATAAAAATCAAAGAACATGTATTATATTTAAGAGATTTTATGCTAGGAAAAAAAATATGAGGTGTACATGTTGAAAGAAATTGAGGGTAGTAAGATAAGTATGGAAAAAAGACTTAGCGATAAATTTCGGTGGTTTTCATTAATTATGACCTTTATGATAGTGTGCTATCATTCTGCTCCTCATTTTATTTTATTATTAACAAGTGACAGAAACGATAAAATAACTATATATATAAAGAACTTTTATGAAACGTTTGGGTCTTATGCACTTATTTTTTTCTTTACTACATCAGCGTATTTTTTTTACAAGAGTAAATTAAATACAAGTATAAAACTGAAAAAAAGAATAAAAACACTTTTGATTCCTTTTGTTTTATGGAATATTCTGTATATGATTTTCTTTCTTGTGATGGATCGTTCTATGATTTGTGAAGGCGGGGTATTTAGAATAGTACTCGGTTTTAGTTTGGAACCATTTGATGGGCCTCTATGGTATATTCCTGCTCTGTTTCTGTATTTTATCTGTTTTAATGAATTGCCAAATAGGATTAGGGATAAAAAAGGTGTTGTCTATATTATAGTAGTACAGATAATTATTGGAGCTGTATTTAGAGAACTACTCAATCGACATATAATTGAATTCAGGTTTGATTATTATGTTGAAAGATTTATAAGATTTATACCGGCCTTTTGGTTTGGTGCTTCCTGCCCTGGATTGATAGAAAAAGCAAATAAGAAAACCGACTGGAGTTATCCTTTTATATTTATGCTAATGCTTATAATATCTACTATAATTGGTGATACAGGTGTGACAGTCATTTTGTTATATATAAGTATGTTTTCTCTATGGAAAAGTATTTCAATATATGGGATTAAAAGATATAGAGGCTTTATTGTGATAAATACTTTCGTAATTTATGCAGCTCACGATGCGATTATACGTGTTTTGTTAGCTCTTTTATACAAGTGTAGCCTTGGATGGTTGGTTTTTTCATATAGTATAGTCTTGTTTATCCCCATATTTATTACTATAGCTATTGTTATAATAAGTTTTTTGCCGTCAACTATAGTCAATAAAAATAGATTTTTACAATTTGCATTAGCAGGTGGTAGGAAATAGATTTAGAGAGGCTAAGAAAAAATAAAGGATGTTTTTTAAACACCCTGTTGTTATAATGTTCAACATAAGAAAATAAGTATAAGAATACAAATTCAGAAATAACCCTGTCAGTCAGGAGGCAGTTTATTTAGTATGAAAATTTTAGTTACGGGAGCAAACGGATATTTAGGACAAGGAATAGTAAAACATTTGCTTGATCATGGTCACTATGTAGTTGCAGCTGATTTTAACGTGGATCATATAGATGAGAGAGCTGAACATATGGCATGTGACCTTTTCTCAGTCACAAATGATCCGTATGAATATTTTAAGGAACCTGACGTATTGTTACATCTTGCATGGCGTGATGGTTTTGTTCATTACTCTGATGCTCACATCAATGATATGCCGAAGCACTATAATTTTATAAAGTCATTTGCTGAGTCGAATGTTTCAAAGATTGCTGTGATGGGGTCGATGCATGAAATTGGATTTTTTGAAGGATCAATAAAGGAAGATACGCCTTGCAACCCGACCACACCTTACGGTATCAGTAAAAATGCTCTTAGAGAATTAACGACAATGCTCTGTAAACAGAATGGAAAGCTCTTTCAATGGCTTCGCGGGTATTATATCGTTGGCAACAGTAAATATGGATCATCTATCTTCAGTAAGATTACGGCTGCTGAAGCAGAAGGAAAGACAGAGTTCCCTTTTACAATGGGATTAAATCAGTTTGATTTTATAGATTATGAAGATTTTTGCGAGAAAGTTTCAAGGGCAATCGTTCAGGATGAGGTACTGGGAGTGATCAATATCTGTACAGGAAGACCTGAGAAGCTGGCTGACAGAGTAGAAAGATTCATTAAGAATAACAGCTATAGGATAAAACTAAAATACGGAGCATTTCCGGATAGACCTTATGATTCAAAAGCTGTGTGGGGAGATAGTAGTAAAATTGACCGGATTATGAATGAAGGAGTATAACATTTTGACTAAGGATAAACTGAAAATTTCAATGTTTGG
>JAGAXP010000116.1 GCA_017940955.1 Oribacterium sp. | reverse complement strand
GAATTCAAAAAATGTTGACTCAGATAACGGAAACCAAAATTTGAGTCATTCAGGCTCAGTCCTATGTATGACTCAGATAACGGAAACCAGAACTTAAGTCATTCACACACAGATCATCACATGACTCAGATGATGCCATATTGAAATTAAGTCAATCAAAAGGCAATAATCGTTCCTGCTATGTTACTAGTGCCCCGGCTGAACTGTTACGGACCACTACTCCGTCCCCATGGTCATCAGCTGCATGATGCCTATCTTTATATCAGACGCTCTTTTCGGCCACTATCGTTATATCATCCTCGATGAATCCGTATTTATCTATATCATCCCTGCCAAACTCTTCAAAGGGTCTGAATACCCGAAGCTTAAGCCCATATCCCTCAAATCTTTCCTTAAAATCCCTTCCGTACAATCTCACATGATCCTCCTGACCATAATATTTCAATCTATCTTCAGGGCTTGTGATCCTTGGGTTTTCAAAGGTATCCATATCAGTGCAGACCGGAAAAGAAAAAATCCATTTTCCGTTTTTCTTCATAACCCGTTTAATTTCAGAAACTGCCTTAGCCTCATCCGGAATATGTTCCATCACATGATTGCAGATAACGTAATCGAAGGTTTCGTCCTTATATTGAATGTCGGTAATATCCGTAACATGCATTGCCCGGCTGTAAGCCAGATCTCCTGTATAATAATCGATCTTCCCGTTTGTCCTCATAAATTTACTGATGGACTTCTCCGGTGCAAAATGCAGGATCCGCCCTTCCATCTCCGGTATATCAGTATGCCTTGAAAGAACATAATAAATCCATCTCTCCCTGTCATTACAGCCGCACTGAGGACAGATGCAGCCGGATCTGTATCCTCCTCCTATGATATGATGATTCTTAAACAGCTCCTGTTTCATGCCGGCCGGTTCAAATTCTTCAATATTTCCGCCACATATCATGCAATATTTTTCTCCTGTGACAGAACCCTGATCATTTCTTACCAGATTGTCCTCAACAAAGCTCTTCATATCAAAAAGACCGATATCTTCTCTGCCGGATCGTGATACCATATCGGTGACTTCCCGTATTTCATCGATATCCTCTGCTGCCATCAGGATTTTCAGATCATCCTGCATCTTCAGCAGATCATCCACAGAATAAATCTTAAGTCCATGTATCTCAGAGCCTACAGGTTCCTGAAGCTGTGCAAAAAAATCTATCTTAATGTCAAGCTCCTGACACCATCCCCACAGCAGTTTTCCATATGCACCTGTACCGTAGATACCTCTTTTCATTCTTATACTCTTCCTTTCCCGGGTAGTATTCTTTTTCGATGAGTGATCTGTCTGTACCAGCCATCATCATTTCTGCCTCACTACATTACCGTCTTCAACACTATACACTATATCCGCCTTTTGGATGGTATTTAACCTGTGAGCAACTATGATCATAGTACATGTACCCATCATTGCTTCAATAGATCTTTGAACCTCCAGCTCACTCTGTGTATCCAACGCACTGGTTGCCTCATCCAACAGTATGATCCTCGGATGTCTCAACAGGGCACGCACGATAGCGATACGCTGCCTTTGTCCTCCCGACAGATTCTGTCCGCCCTCCTGGATCATCTGATTCAGGCCATCCGAATGTCCTGTGATCATTCCCTCAAGTCCTGTACATTTTAATGCCTCCATGACACCTGAAACAGATACATATCTGAGACCGCAGATCAGATTTTCCCAAAGAGTCCCTGAAAACAATGTAGGATTCTGCGGTACAACCGCAAGATATCGCCGGTAATCATTCTTTTGCAGTTCGTTTACATCTTTCCCGTCTATCATTACCTGACCGACTTGCGGTGCATAGAAGCCCAGCAGCAAATTCAATATAGTACTTTTACCACTGCCGGATTTGCCTATAAATGCAGCTGTTTTTCCTGCCGGGATCTGAAAACTTACATTTTTCAAAACCATATTGTCGTGAGAATATCCGAATGATACATTATCAAACGTCACATCTCCATGCACAGGTGTTTCAAGCTTTTCCGTTCCGTCTTTCTCTGTATCTGTAACATAAAGAATTTCATTGATACTGTCCAGGCTGTCCAATTCCTGTGTGATCATAGGTAATTCATCAAGAAATTTTTGCATACTGTTGATGAGAGCTTCAAAAAGAGATTTGAACAGTATAACCGTTCCGATGGTTATGCGTCCCTGAAAGGCCATATAGACTGCGATGCAGAGGCAGAGGAGTTGAGAGCCCTGAACAGTAGCAAATGTAGCAATGTTAAAACGAAGCTGTCTCCAATCCTGCTCATTGGCAGCAACCTGAACATATCTTATCTTTGAAAGGATCCGCCTGTATTCGTTTTGCTGAAGTCCATGTGCCCTGGTAAGCTGCCCCATGGTAAGCATTTCCTGAAAAGCGCTGTTGCTTTTCTCAGTCTGCTTCCTCATACGTGCTTTACTGTCTCTTATACCGGGAAAATGGTGATGCATCAGCCATAGCATCACAGGAATGACTACAGCATACAAAAAAAGCATGACAGGCATCTGACGTATCGCGGTGGCGCAGACAAATACTATATCTATGCACAGATGCAGCACGGTTGTAAGCTGTTCATTGATAAGCTGCTTCACAAACTGAACATCAGAAATAAGTTTTGAAAGTATCTTCCCTACAGGCGTGTCATTATAATATTTTATTGTAAGGAACTGTAATTTCCTGACTATGGCCATCTTAAGTGCTGACTCCACATTTCTTGCAAAATGGAAGTAGGTCTTACCATCAATGGCTGCGCAGATAAGATTGACCGCCAATGCCGTAAGCATCATAAGGATATTGATTCCAACCATGGGTTCAAAAAAGGAATCATATTGAACACAGGAATCCACAAGCCGACTGGCATATACAGGTATAAAAAGCACCGCTGTATGCTTGACCGCCTTGTTCACGATTCCAAATGCTGTCATAAGGGGATGCTTCTTCGCAATATGAAACAGTATCGACAGGGTATGCCCTGAGGATTCCTCATTTTGCCTGTAAAAATCAAAAACCTCCTGCTGTAATTCAGCTCTTTTCTGTGTAAGGATGTCGATAGTGAATCGATTAGATCCATAGCTGTAATCGTGGACTATCCTTGAACTATACTGATTCAGCAGATTTTTATTGATTTCTGCCTCAAGATGTTTTTCCTCATCTGTCTCAAGAAATTCATCTCCGTATCCATATCCGACATCTTCCCCCCCTGGAGGTGATTTCTATCCGTTTGTGAATGACACCTCTGATACTGAGCATTATCATCGTCTGATCTCTGTGCAGTAAAAACCACAGAAGCTCCTCAGTCATCAGAGAACATATGATCCTGTCTTCCTTATCGTCCAAATGCTCCAAAAGGTTATGATCCAGCCATTCTGCTGCAGGCGAAATATCCGAAAACCCCTGTACCTGGTAATATTTCGACATATAATTCCTTCTTGTTATTTATCAAAAGTATTGAGGGCACCACGACCCTGCTTTTCTGTATGATTCTTTCTTATGGTTTCTTCTTTTTTCAAAACAGATGGCGATAAGCCGGGACATGAGCAGACCGGAGCACCGGCTCCGGCCTTATTTCTTCTGTGAAGAAAGATCACAATAGTATATTTTTCCGGTGTAAGCACTGCACTCACACTCAAACATGCCATCCAGAGGGGAACCGCTGATCCGCCCGGCATTATATCTGTCTCTTGCTGTCAGAAGCACTCTGTCGATCAGATTATAGTCCTTTATTCCCGTTCTCCAGACCGGTATCTGAAGAGTGAATTCATCTTCTCCGCAATAAATAACCACGATAACGACCTCGTGCTTATAAACCCTTGCATATACCACATAATTATGTCCGGCCATGAGCTTCATCAGCGCTCCATACCTGAACACCTGGTATCTTTTATGGATACCCGCCAGATAATGATGAAATTCAATAAGCTCAAAGTCCTCATGCCCCCATGGATAGGGACGTCTGGAATCCGGTTCTGTCCATCCCGTCATGCCGGCTTCATCCCCATAATACAAGGTGGGAGCACCGGGCCAGGTCATTTGCATCATAGCTGCGAGTCTGTATAATGCAACATTTACACCCTGATCGGCTTCGGCGGAACCTCTGGTGCCTATACGGCCCACCTCCATTTTTGTCCTTGTCATGAACCGGCTGTGATCATGATTTGAAAGCTGATTCATTGAACAAAGGATCGAAGACTCAGGCATTCTCGACATATGGTAAGTCATGGCTGCAAAAAACTGCTTTCCGTCACCTCTTAGCCTGTCCTCTCTTGAGTCTGAATGCTTCTCCATTCCGGTCAGGAACCAGGTTATGGGCTCCATAAAAGCATCATAATTCATGATGGTATCCCACTCATCACCCTGAAGCCACCAGAAAGGATCTCCGTAGTGCTCCGCAAGGATGACAGCCTCCGGATTTGCTTTCTTGACCACCATCCTGAATTTCTTCCAGAACAGATGGTTGTAATCACCGGTATGTCCAAGGTCGGCTGCAACATCCAGTCTCCAGCCATCCACCTTATAAGGAGCGCTGACCCACTTTCTGCCAACCTGAAGTATCTTCTCTTCAAGCTCCTGAGAACCCTCATAATTAAGCTTCGGCAATGTGTCATTGCCCCACCACTTCTCGTAAGTATTGTTCTTGGGCCACGCCTCATCACTGTTGTCATCAAATGCAAAATAGTTGTGGAACGGGCTGTCCTTCAGCTGATATGCCCCCGCCTGGTAATCATTGGACTTATCCTTGTAATTATAAAAGTTGGACTTATTCATCCACTTATTATAAGAGCCGCAATGATTGAAAACGCCGTCAATGATCACACGCATGCCCCTCTCGTGACATGCATTGACAAATTTAAGGAACAAGGCATCGCTGGCTCTCAGATTTTCAATGTTGGTGGTTCGCACAGAATATTTTGTGGCACGTGCATTATCCGTCTCCCAGTCCTCGATCACCGATCCTCCGTCTCTTACGATCTTTCCGATATGAGGATCAATGTGATCATAATCCTGTATATCATATTTATGATTGGACGGTGATACAAACAAAGGATTAAAATAAATAACCTGAACTCCCAGATACTGGATATAGTCAAGCTTTTCCAGAACCCCCTGAATATCGCCTCCGTAAAACCTGTGTACATCAAAGGGTTCCACGGGAGTTTCCCAGTTCTTGATGCCTTTTACGGCTCTTCCCAGATAGAGATACTCATTATCCACCACATTGTTGGATTTGTCTCCGTCATAGAACCTGTCAATGAATATCTGGTACATGACGGCACCCTTCACCCAGTCCGGAACCTTAAATCCGGGCATGAGATGAAAGGCCATCTGTGGATTCATATCCTCAGATACCCCCATCCGGTTGTAATGCAGTCTTTCCTCTTCCTTATGGATGAAGAAGCTGTAACTCATGGTGATATTTCCCAAAACGATCTGATACTCATAAAAGTCGAAATACTCGTCGCTGAATATAAGATGCATCTTATACTCGGTATCGATTTCGTGGAAATATATATATACCGCATCCACATCACTATGTTTAGTTCTAAACCGTATCTTTACGGTGTCACCGGGCTGCTGCTCTGCCGGGAACCGGTAATCCTCCGATCCCGCTGTATAGAGCGCATCCCAGTTGATCTTGCTCATCCCCATGAAGTTTCTATACTCTTCCCTTCATATTAAAAAAATAAGTGGAGTTCAATACTTCAGCCCACCATACCGGTTTCGTCAATCAAACTCTACCACACCGATATATGGAAGGTTACGGTATTTCTGATCATAGTCAAGCCCGTATCCCACAACAAATTCATCCGGGATCTCAAAGCAGGAATACTTAACCGGAACCTCCTTCTCACGACGTGAAGGCTTGTTCAAGAGAGTACATATCTCAATAGACTTGGGACCCCTGCTCATAAGAAGCTTGCTGAGATGATTAAGGGTATGTCCTGTATCGATGATGTCCTCCACGATAAGAACATTCTTGCCCTCCAGGGGCTCATCCAGATCCTTGACGATCTTTACGATACCGCTCGTAGTGGTTCCTGCCCCGTAGCTTGATACAGACATGAAATCAAAAGAAATATTTACATCATGTATCCTCTTTGCAAGCTCACACATAAACATTGCGCCGCCCTTAAGTATGCAGATAAGGTGCAGTGATTCTCCCTTATAAGCCTCTGAGATCTTATCTGCCACCTCAATGATCTTATCCCGGATCTCATCCTCCGGGATAAGAACTCTTACATGTTCAGCCATTATTCTTTCTCCTTTTTATACTCAAAATCTCCTGATTGATCTTCAGGATCAGGTGCTTTTTTCTATAATCGGCGCTCATCCTGTATGGCAGATCCAGATGGGCATTGCCCTTTCCGTGAATCAGCTTATCCATATCCCTGAAATGAACCGTGCTCCAGTCCTTAAGGGGGGTACCGATATGTCTCACAAGCTCCATCATAACATACTGTCTCACAAGCTCAGGATAGCTTTTAAGCTCCTCCACCGGAATGGAAATCTCCAGGGCACCATCGCCTGAATCTGATGTGGTTTTCAAAAATCTGTCCACATAATCTGAAGCCAGCTTCCGGAAGAAATCATCAGCCTCCCTCAGTATATCGGCAGTTTTTGCAATGTGAGAAGCCGCTTCCGTATTTATTTTCTTCAGCTCCGGGAGAACGGAAGACCTTATGCGATTTCTGGTATACTGTGTTTCAAGATTTGTGGAATCGATCACATAGTGAATCCCCTCATCCTGAAGCTTCCTCAGTATGGTTTCTCTTTTCACGGAGAGCAACGGGCGAATGATAAAGCCTCTTTTTGCTTCCATACCGGAAAGTCCCTTTATCCCTGACCCCCTTACCAGATTGTGAAGAACCGTCTCCGCCTGATCGTCCATGTGATGTGCCACCGCGATCCTGCAATTGGGAGCCTCACTGCCAAGTCTCTCCTCAAGTCCCTTTCTTTCGGTCTCAAATACCTTATATCTGAGAATACGGGCAGCCTCTTCAAGACTCAGTCCCTTTTCCTTTGCATACTCCGGTGCATCCACATGAACCGCCTTAAAGGGAATATCTCTTTCCCCACAAAGCTCCTGTGAGAATTTCTCATCCCTGTCGGCTTCCTCTCCTCTTATACCATGATGCACATGAACAGCGAAGAGCCTGAAATCCATAGACTTACGGAAGCCGTTCAGAACCTCCAGAAGAAAGACCGAATCCGGTCCCCCCGAAAGCCCCACCAGAACGCAGTCGCCCTTTTCTATCAGCCGGTTCCTTAGGATATAATTCTTAATCTTCAAGATTATTTTATCATTTTTCATTAGCATATACACCATTAATTATAGCAAGAAACAGCCAATTAAATTAATTTTTTCTTTTTTCGATAAAAACCTCATTAAAAATGCAGCTACAGATAAATCCTCGACCGGGGCGGTCGGGCATCCATACAAATCCACCAGATATCGATTCCTGCAGGCAAAAAATGTCCCCTATGGATTACTCTCCTTGACCTATAATTCATTTTTAGAAATATAGGTCATATAGAATAGGAGAATTACTTGACTCATAACCAGATTTTGAGGATATGAGTCAGGTAAAATGGTATTCTTCTTTGACTCATAACTCATTTTTGGAAATATAGGTCATATAGAATAGGAGGATTACTTGACTCATAACCAGATTTTGAGGATATGAGTCAGTTAAAATGGTATTCTTCTTTGACTCATAACTCGTTTTTAGAAATATAGGTCATATAGAATAGGAGGATTACTTGACCCATAACCAAATTTTGAGGATATGAGTCAGTTAAAATGGTATTCTTCTTTGACTCATAACTCATTTTTGGAAATATAGGTCATTTAGAATAGGAGGATTACTTGACTCATTTCTTGTTTTCAAGAATATGAGTCATTTAGAACAGCATCGCTCCTTGACTCATTTCTTGTCTTCAAGAACACGAGTCATTTATAACAGCATCGCTCCTTGACCCATTTCTTGTTTTCGAGAATACAGGTCATTCAGAATAAGCTATTTCTTAACATCTATCATCCCTGATTATTAAGCCTTGCTATTCTTCACATAGTTGCAGATATAATCAACTATTTTTCGGGCAGAATAATAGGGGACGGCATCGACCTTCCCCTATCAAAAAACAATCGTCTAACTAATATAGCGTAAAATATATAACTGTAACATATATTCAATCCATGGTATAATGTATTTATCCGGGAGGAAATACATTATCATGGCTAGAAAAACTAATTCGCTTCAACTCTTTGAAGGTGATGAAGAATACCTTCGCTCACTAATAAAACAACGTACAATCCAGGCTCAAGTAGTTATAAGAGCACATATCTTGCTTGATAAGGCGAACGGCATAAGTACCCGTGATATTGCTACTACATACGAAATGAGTCCTACATCAGTCCAGCTTTGCATAAATAAATACAAAGAAGGTGGTACAGATCGTGCTCTTTTCGATGACCAAAGGTCTGGT